>JAFUWX010000037.1 GCA_017471025.1 Bacteroidales bacterium | reverse complement strand
GACCAGACGGATGCCTTCCGGGAAAGTCTTGAGCTTGACCTCACGCGGGACGGACTGGATGCCCCGCATGGGCTCTGCCCCATTGTACCGCCAGCTGCCCATCCAGGCCGTCCAGACGCCGCGCTTCTCGCCTGGCGCGTAGCTGTTCCAGGAGCGGACGGCAAAGAAATCCTGGCCATAGTCGAACCAGAATGCCTTCATCGGTTCCATGTGGCGGATCTCGTCACAAAGCATGATGTGGTCGACATAGACGAAGGAACTCCCGTCCGGAATCGCATCGACGATCTGTACGCGGGCGCGTTTGCCGCGGAATTCGGAAACATCCCAGCCGCTCCACTGCATGCTGCTGGCATTGCGGCCGGTCTCCGTACGGACGACCTTTCCGTCCACGATCAGGTTCAGGCAGCTCTCGTTAGGCTTGTATGCGCCGCCGATCAGGAAATTGATATAATTGCGGGAGATGGTGAATTCGGGGGAAGTGGCCTTGCCGGTAGACTTTCCTTCATTGTGGTAGCTGTCTGCATAGTACCGGCCGATACGGCCCATGACCGCACCCTGGCGATACAGGGAAATGTCGGTCGGCGACTCGACGAAGGATTCGCCTTCCAGGGTCCAGGCGTCCATGCCATGCTCGAAGTCAAACAGGACGTCGCCCTTCGGCACATCGTCATAGGTCAGCTGCTGGACAAAATCCGGATCGAGGACGAAACGGTTGCCGTCGAAATCACCGACGAAATACTGGCCGGTATACGGCTGTACGCTGATCGCGATGACCCACTTCTGGTTGGCCGGATTGCCGTCAACGTCCAGCGGGAAGAAGTCGCAGCACTCCCACACGCCGTTGGTGGCGCCCCAGGGACCGAAGTCGCTCATGAACGTCCAATCAATCAAATTCGTGGAACTGAAGAACTTAACCTTCGGAGCCTCGGCCCAGCCGATGGCCATGATCCACTTCTGTGTCTTCTCGTGCCAGAAAATCTTCGGGTCACGGACTTCACGGGAATTGATGTTCAGGATCGGGTATTTTTCCTCATAACGGGTCCAGGTCGCACCCTTGTCTGTGCTGTAGGAAACGCCGATGACCTGGGTCCGGAAGGGCTGCTGCTCGTTGTGGTAGTAGGCGAGCCAGGCATCTTTGCCGAATCCGGCCACATTCTTGGTATCCACGACAATGGAGCCGGAACCGCCCAGGCGGCCGCGGGAAGCGGCGCGGCGGAGCTGCTCGCGTTGCTCTGCAGAGAGGTTCGGGTCGTTGAGCCGGGCGGTGGCGGCAGCGGCTGCACGGGTGGCATCCGTCTGCTTCCAGTGGACGAAGTCAGTGCCGTAGTAACGGCCCCAGGCATTATAATACACTCCGTCATAATAGAACAAACCGGTCGGGTCGCCGGAAGGGAAGTAGTGATACTCCGGATTGAAGCGGAGATACTCCGGACGCGTGCCGCGGGGCTGGCCGATGGCCAGGGCGGAAAGCATCAGAACCGAGAAAAGGGTCAGACAGGTTTTTTTCATGATAGGATTGTGTTAAGTGAATTCGAAAACAATTGGGGGTCGCCCCTGACACAAATATACTTTTCCGCGTGCGGTGCTTTCGTCAGAGATGTTTCATTTTTTGTTATTGAAACGTTTCATGAAACAAGTGTCGTCAAGAAAGTATCATCCGTTACAGTCCTGCGGGGCGGATTCTGATTACATGTTGAGTTTTAAGGAAATAAATCCTATCTTTGTTAGGAA
This sequence comes from Bacteroidales bacterium, assembly GCA_017471025.1. Lineage (GTDB taxonomy): Bacteria > Bacteroidota > Bacteroidia > Bacteroidales > UBA932 > Cryptobacteroides. The sequence continues at coordinate 1,426 of JAFUWX010000037.1, read as the reverse complement.
CGGCACCCAAATCCTCCGTTCTTGTCCGATGAAATACTTGTCTCGCCTATGCGGGTTACCGCTTTTGGCATTTGTGTTTTTGTGTTGGTGCGCCTGTTCCCGCCAGGGAAAAGAGGTCGTGATCGGCGTGTCCCAGTGCAGCGAAGATATCTGGCGCGCCAAACTGAACCAGGAACTGCTGGTCTCTGCCCACTATTATGACCAGGTCAAGGTCCGGTTCGCTTCCGCAGACGATGACAGTGAGCGCCAGATTGCGCAAATCCACCAGTTCGTAGCGGATCGGGTGGACCTGCTGATCATTTCTCCCAACCAGACCCATGCCATCACTCCGGCTGTCGAGGCCGCCTATGATGCGGGTATCCCGGTCATCCTATTCGACCGGAAAATCGATTCCGACAAATACACGGCTTTCATCGGGGCCGACAATGTGGAAATCGGCCGGATCATGGGACAGCATATCGCAGGTGTCCTCGGCGGGCGCGGAAAGGTGGTGGAGATCCAGGGCCTCGAAGGATCCTCTCCGGCATCGGACCGGCATGAAGGATTCATGCAGGCGGTTTCGGCCTATCCGGAGATCGAGGTAGTCGGTACGGCCTACGGCGACTGGCTCCAGGAAGGAGGGCGTACCGCCATGCTGGGGTTCTTGCAGAAAGGCCTTGAGTTTGATGCCGTTTTCGGACAGAACGACCGGATGGCCCGGGGTGCCCGGGAGGCCATGCCGGATCCCTCCACGGTCAAGTTCTTCGGCATTGATGCGCTGGCCGGGGCGAACGGCGGTCTGCGGGATGTCATCGACGGAGGCCTGGAGGCCAGTTATATCTATCCTACCCGCGGCGACCTGGTCATGGAATTGGCGATGGACATCCTTTCCAACAGGCCCTACAACCGTGAGAACCGGATGGAATCAGCCTTGGTGGACAGCCACAATGCCCGTATGCTCCTGATGCAGGAAGATGAAATCTCCAGCCAGCAGCAAAAGATCGAGAGTACCAGTGCCAAGCTGGACAGCTACCTGGCCCAATACAACATGCAGCGGCTCGCCATGTGGATGATGGTCGGATTCATTGCGTTGCTGATTCTCGCTTCGGCGCTCTTTTCTTTGAACTACGTCCGTACGCGGCGGCTGAATGCGGCTCTGGAAAGCCGTAACAGGGAACTGCAGGTCCTGACCCAGAAGATTGAAGAGACGACGGCCCACAAATTGGATTTCTTTACCTCTGTCAGCCATGATTTCCGGACGCCGCTTACGCTGATTGCAGGCCCGTTGGAACATGTCCTGTCCGGCCCCGTTTCGGCAGAGCAGCGCCAGTCGCTTTTGATCGCCCGGAAAAATGTAGATGTTTTGCTGCGGCTTGTAGGAAATATCCTGGACTTCAGGAAGATCGAGAGCGGTAAGATGAAACTGAAACTGAGCCGTTTCGACTTG
>JAFUWX010000036.1 GCA_017471025.1 Bacteroidales bacterium | reverse complement strand
TAGAGAAAACGGTCTACTTGCTTAGCTCCATAAAGGTACTTCCTTTTTTCATATCCTCAAGGCTTCTTCCTAATGGCGACGGCACGGCGCCAACTATGTTATTTTTACATTCGTTCCGGTAATCGCCGGTTCGGTACTATTTTTTAATATCGAAGGTACCTTTGTCCGTCAATTTGAACTCCACCGGCACGGTGATGCGGCAGGCGACCGTTTTCCCGTTGACCCGTCCGGGCTTCCACCGGGGCGAGGCGGAAATCACCTTGACGGCCTCGGCATCCAGCAGGACATCCGCCGGCTTGACCACATGGACATCCGTCACATTGCCTTTCCGGTCCACGATAAAACGGACATTGACCGTCCCCTGCACATGGTTATCGACGGCCTCGGGGGGATATTTCAGGTAGGGATAGACCCATTTTTCCATGAATATCCGCAAATCCGCCCGGCCCATGAAGGACGGGGGGACATCCACCGCGTCATAAGAATACACCTTGTCGTACAGGCCGTCCGATTCCGGGACGGAAATGAAGTCCGGCGCCGGTTCGCAGTTGACCAGGTCGCGGACAAAGCTGTATATCGTCTCCAGTTCCCGCTCCATCAGGCCGTAGTCCAGCAGGTCGGCCGTGTCGCGGGGCGTATCGTATTGGGGATACAATCCACGGGTGAACAGCACGGAAGGGATCTGGCTGGCGTAGAAATTCCGCAGGTCCGAAGGAAAAGGTTCCAGCGTCGTCAGCACCGGCTTGACCGGGGGCAGTTCGATGGCGGAAACCATTTTGGACAGGTCGGCATTGGATGCGGCATAGGCATAGAGCTCCTCCCCCGCCCCCAGGGCTTCCAGGTCCACCATCGCGTCGATGGAAGAAACCTCGGAGAAGGCCCGGTTCAGGAAATACCAGGACCCGGCGAGCGCTTCCCGGGAGCCACCGAAGCCGATCAGCAGCACCGAACGGCGCAGGAGCATGGCATGGGCCGAAATCATCCGGGCCAGTTCGGCCAGCATCGCGACGCCGGAAGCATTGCCATTGGCACCGGGATAATACTGCAGCGTCTCCGCCCCGTCCACGCGGACGGTCGTCGGCCCCAGGTTGTCCAGGCGGGCACCGATGACGATATACCGGTCGCGCAGGGCCGGATCATAGCCTTGCAGGAAACCGACGATATTGCGGGAGGTAAGGGTATCCCCGGCGGGCTGTTTCACACCGAAGGTCTGGCCTTCACGGGAACAGAGCAGTTCCACGCCATATTCTTTGAAACGGTCATACAGGTAGGCGGCAGCCTCTTTCTCCCCTTCCGACCCGGCCTGACGGCCTTCCATCGCCCGGGAAGACAAATAAGCCACATGGCCGCGCAAGGCCTGCACGGTCTCGCTTTCATCGGTCAGGAAGGCGTCGCTGCGGAACTGGGCCGACAGCGGCAAGGTCATCAAGACCGGCAACAGGAGGAGCAACCATCTTTTCATCATATTCACCCGGCGCCCGTTCTATCGGGCCGTTATGCCGCCGCAGTCACGCGGCCGCGTCATTTTGTTCTCAGGATCCATGCACCGCCGCCGAAAGGCTCGTTACGCAATTTTTCCAGACGCTCCTTGACATAGGCATAGTCATCCGAAGGGCATACGCTGACGGCATACATGTTCTTATAGCGGATGACGTCCGCTTCGTAGCCGGCCTCGCGCACCTGCTTTTTGAGGGTCTCCGCATTGGCGGATTCCTTGAAAGAGCCCGTGATGATGGTGTACTGGAAGGCATACGCCGCAGCGGGGGCAGGAGCCGTCTTCGGCGCGCCTTGTGCGGCGGCCAGCGAATCGGCGATGGCCTGTTCCCGGCGCAGGATGGAATCCGCCTTGGCCTTGCGGATGGAATCCTGGCGGGCTTGACGGGCCGCTTCCTGACGCAGCTGAAGCTCCTGGCGCATCGCCGCGATCTCGGTCGATGTCGGACGCCCGGCCAGACGGCGGAAGGCGTCACAACCCACCAGAAGAGGCAGCAGGGCCAGCAACAAGAGCAGAATGGACTTTCTCATAGTACCTGATAATATACCAATTTTGCAAATATACGAATTAATCTTGGATTCCAGTCACCGTTTTCACCCTTTCATAGGTAGATAGCATGTTGTCGTAGTCCGAAGGCTGCATCCACGCCTCCCGCCTGCCGATCCAGTCGCGCACGCAGAGGGTCCGGTAATTGTCCGTCAGGCGGCCCGGGAGCGTACACCAGAGGAAGTCCAGCCGGGGGGCCAGCATCCGGGGGCTGTCCCACGGGCGCAGGACGAAGCGCAGGGTCACCGCCAGTTCCAGCCGCGTGTTGGGCGCGCTCATGTTGGAAACGGCATTGCCCAGGGAATAGATGACGGGGACTTTCCGGCCGCCGGACGTCGTGACCACGGAGGTATCCTGCACCACATGGGGATGGGCGCCGACCACGGCATCCGCCCCCTGCTCCGCAAGCCAGCGGGCCATTTCCTCCTGGCGGGCGTTATGGGTCAGGGCGTATTCCTCGCCCCAATGCGGCAGGGCGACGACAAAATCCGCCCCCTGTTCCCGCGCGCGTTCCAGGGCCCGGGAAATGTCGGCTTTGTCCATCCGGTTGACCTTCGGCCAGTCCGAGCCGCCGCCCACATTCGTCCCGTAGGTGAAATTCACCAGCGCGATACGCAGCCCCCGCACCGGCACGATAAGCGGATGGTTGCCCCTTTCTTCGAGGGTATCGCGCGCCGCGCCGGTAAAACGGACGCCCGGCATCTTCCGATAGACCTCCAGGGTGCGTTCCAGCCCCTTGACGCCCTTGTCCAGGATATGGTTGTTCGCGGTCAGAAAGACATCGACCCCGCAGTCCCGGACATATTCCGCATAGACATCGGGGGCTGAAAAACAGGGATAGCCCGAATACGGCTCGCCGGCCAGGGTGAATTCCATGTTGGCCACGGCCAGGTCGGCCGAAGCGAGGCGGTCCCGGATGCCCTCCAGGAAAGAGGTACAGTCGTACTGGAGCTGGCGGGTATGCATCATGACATCCCCGATGAAGATGACGCTCACCGTGTCCGAACGGTCCCACAGGGAAGGTACCTGGCTGAAAGCCTCCATCCACCCCTGCTCCAGGCGCTGCGCAGACAAAGGCAGGCAGCCCAGACAAAGCCAGGCAACCCCGAAGAAACGTCGGACAAATTTCAGCAGGTCCATGTGCAAAATTACGCAATAAATGGCTAACTTTGCAAGCGTTTAACCGAATATATGAAGAAAACCATCATACTGGAGGCCATCGACCCCATCGAAATATACGGTGCCGGCAACCGGATTCTGGAAGAATTCTGCCGGTACTTCCCCGGACTGAAAGTCGTCGCGCGCGGCAATGAACTGCACCTGGAAGGCAAGCCCTCCCAGATCGAAGAATTCAACATCCGCCTGGGTGAACTGATCGAGCGCCGCCATCGCAAAATGAACCTGACGGCCTACGATGTGGAGGATATCTTCGACGGAGAGAACTCCCCGGAGAAATTCCGCCTCAACGGCGATGCCGTCATCGTCCACAACACGGACGGCAAACCCATCAAAGCCCGGAACAAGACCCAGGAGAGCATGGTCAAGGCCTATTTTGACAATGACCTCATCTTCTCCGTCGGCCCTGCGGGCACCGGCAAGACCTATATCGCCATCGCCCTGGCGGTCCGCGCCCTGAAGAACCGGGAAATCAAACGCATCATCCTGACCCGTCCCGCCGTGGAAGCCGGGGAACGGCTGGGCTTTCTGCCGGGAGACCTCAAGGACAAGCTCGACCCTTATCTCCAGCCGCTCTACGACGCCCTGGGCGACATGATTCCGGCGCGCAAACTCCAGGAATTCATCGCGGACGGGACCATCCAGATCGCACCGCTCGCCTACATGCGCGGCCGGACGCTGGACCGGGCCTGCGTCATCCTGGACGAGGCCCAGAACACCAATGTCGGCCAGCTCAAGATGTTCCTGACCCGTATGGGCCCCAGCGCGAAATTCATCGTGACGGGCGACGCCAGCCAGGTGGACCTGCCGCGCCGGGAGGATTCCGGCCTGCTGAAGAGCATCGCCTTGCTCAAGGGCATCAAGGGAGTCGCCTCCATCTTCTTCACCAGCGCCGACATCGTCCGGCATCCCCTGGTCACCAAGATCGTCCGCGCCTTCGAAAAGGGCGAGGAACCCAAGGAAGGATAGGCTCACTTACATGCATAAAAAAAAAGACCCGTCGCCGGGTCTTTTTTGTTGGTCAGAAGCCTCTGTTAAAGGCCGTTCTTCACGATGCCGTCGTACTTTTCGTACTTCTCCATGTATTCCGGAGACTCGTCACGGAAACGGTAGCAGGCATTCTTCAGATACTCGGCGATCGAGGTCTTGATGGAATTGTCCTGGGTGATCTCAAAGGCCTTCTCGAAAGGCGCAATGCAGTTCTTCAGGCTCATTTCGAAATCCTTGACCAGGGCCATGTACTTGGTGTCGTCCATCTCGTTGTTGGCCTTGTCCTGGAATTCCACGGCGCGGTTGTAATACATGATGCCTTCACCGATGAAACCGAACTCGTAGGACGGGCTGATCTCTTCGCACTTGCGGTAAGCCTCGACAGCCTTCTCGTACTGGCCCAGCTGGGTGCGGATGTTGCCTTCCACATAGTACAGGGACGGGTTGTTCGGCTCATTGACCTTGGCCATATCCAGCAGCTCGAAGAGCCGGTCGGTATTGCCCTCAGAGGTCATGTAGTAGTTGATCAGACCGATCAGGATGGCCTGGCTCTGCGGGAATTTGGTGAAGCCTTCCTCCAGGTATGCGCGGGTCTTGGTGGTGTCCACCTCGGCCAGCTTGGCGAAAACCTCGCCGCCTTCGGCATAGTATCCGACCTCATAGCAGCGCTCCAGGAAAACCTTCGCACGGGCCTTGTTGCCGACGGCCAGGGCCGTGAAACCGGCATTGTAGATGGCGTTGGTATCCACCCGGCTCACCGGAGGGACCGCAACGGCGTCAGCCGCCTTCTCGAAGAGCACGGAGGCCGCCGCGATGTTGCCCAGGGTGTACTGGTTGTAGGCGTCGGTTGTGTATTTGCCGGCGATGGAGGTCAGGGCGGTCGTCACGTCCTTGGCCTTCTTGGGGTCAATGCTGTAAGCCTTGACATAGGCATCGACAGCCTTGTCCAGGGCACCGTCCACGACGGGATGGGTCACCTCGATGACGGCCAGCTGGCCGGCCTGGTTGAAATACAGGTTCTTCTCGGCATACACTTCCTTGGTATAATACCCGTCGGACAGCTGCACATTGGACATGGAGGAAGGCTGCTCCTTCATGGTCAGGGCAAGCTCCTGCTTGGAAGCCCACTGCCAGATATCGCCGATAGGGGCGTCATAAGCCGCCACATACGCCTTGCCCAGATTGATCCAGGTATTGGCCTTGGCCGCCTTTTTCTCGTTCTGGGAAGCGGCGACGGCAGAATCCACCATCTTCTTGGCTTCCGCGGGAGATTTTACCTGGGCACTGGCAGCCACTGTGGCCACCATCAGTGCCAATGCGATAAAGATTCTTTTCATGATCTATCAGTTTATGTTATTATTCCTGTGCCTGAGGAGCGTCGTCCTGCGGGGCTTCCGCCTGGGGTGCGCCTTCCTGCTGGGCCGCTTCCTCTTCGTCGTTCTTGCTGACTACGGACACGGCGGCGATGGAATCCTTCTCACGCAGGTTGATCAGCTTCACGCCCTGGGTCGCACGTCCGGCCTCCTTGATGGTGGATACCGCCATCCGGATGGTCAGGCCGCTCTTGGTGATGATCATGAGGTCGTTGTCCTCGGTGACATTCTTCAAGGCAACCAGGCTGCCGGTCTTGTCCGTAATGTTGATGGTCTTGACTCCCTTGCCGCCGCGGGCGGTCTTGCGGTACTCGTCGAATCCGGTACGCTTGCCGAATCCATGCTCGCTGACTACAAGAACCGTCTGATTTCCAGCATCTTCCGCATTGGGATCGTAGGAGATCATACCGATCACTTCGTCATCTTCTTCAATATTGATGCCACGGACACCGGAGGAGGTACGGCCGAGCGGGCGGGCGTCGGTCTCGTCGAAGCGGACGCAGCGGCCCTTCTTCGCGGCGATCAGCAGCTCGTCCTGGCCGCCGGTCAGCACCGCATTGACCAGCTCATCCCCTTCCCGGATGACGATGGCGCGTACGCCGTCGCCGTTCTTCCGGTAGTTCTTGTACTTGTCCAGCACCGTCTTTTTCACCGTACCGCGCTTGGTCACCAGCACGATGTAATTGTTGTTCAGGTACTCCTCGTCACGCAGGTTCTTCACGTTGATGTAAGCCTGCACCTTGTTGTCCGCGGAGAGGTTGAGCAGGTTCTGGATGGCGCGTCCCTTCGAGTTGCGGTTGCCTTCCGGAATCTCATAGACCTTGATGCCGTAGAAGAGGCCCTGCTCGGTGAAGAGCAGCAGCGTACTGTGCATATTGGCCACATAGACATGCTCGATGAAGTCCTCGTCCTTGGTGGCGCTGCCCTTGACGCCGACGCCGCCGCGGTTCTGCGTGCGGAACTCGCTCAGGGGCGTCCGTTTGATGTAGCCGAAGTGGGAAATCGTGATGACGACATCCTCGTCGGCGTAGAAATCCTCCGGATTGAATTCGTCGGAGCTGAAGGTGATTTCCGTGCGGCGCGGGTCGCCGTACTTGGCCTTCATTTCCATCGTTTCCTGCTTGACGATGTCCATCTGCAGGGCCTCGCTGCCCAGGACGTCCTGGCAGTGGGCGATAAACTTGGACAGTTCGTCGAATTCCGCCTGGAGCTTGTCCCTTTCCAGTCCGGTGAGCTGACGCAGACGCATATCGACGATGGCCTGGGCCTGGACCTCGGTAAAGGAGAAGGACTCCATCAAGGTCGTCTTGGCCTCATCGACGCTCTTGGAGGAGCGGATGATGCGGATGATTTCGTCGATGACGTCGATGGCTTTCAGCAGGCCTTCCAGGATATGGGCGCGCTTCTGGGCCTTTTCCAGCTCGAAACGGGTGCGACGGACCACCACCTCGTGGCGGAAGTCCACGAACACCTGGATCATCTCCTTGAGGCTCAGCGTACGCGGCCGCCCCTTCACGAGGGCAACATTGTTGATGGCGAAGCTCGACTGGAGTTCGGTATATTTGAACAAGGTGTTCAGCACCACGTTGGAATTGTATCCCTGCTTGACGCGGATGATGACGCGGACGCCCTCGCGGGAAGTCTCGTCATTGATGTAGGTGATACCCTCGATCCGTTTGTCTTCGACCATCTGGCCGATGCGCTCGATCATCGCCCGCTTGTTGACCATATACGGGATCTCGGTGACGACGATGGTCTCACGGCCGTTGTCCGCCACTTCGATTTCGGTCTTGGCCCGGACGACGACGCGGCCGCGGCCGGTCTCATAGGCCTCGCGGATGCCGCTCACGCCCTGGATGATGCCGCCGGTCGGGAAATCCGGACCTTTGATATATTGCATCAGGCCGTCGGTGTCGATGTCGGGATTGTCAATATAGGCGCAGATCGCGTCGCAGCATTCTCCGAGGTTATGGGGCGCCATATTCGTCGCCATACCGACGGCAATGCCGGAAGAGCCGTTGAGCAGCAGGAGCGGAACCTTGGTCGGAAGGACCGTCGGCTCAAGCTCTTCGCCGTCGAAGTTCGGCATGAAATCCACGGTCTGCTTGTCCAGGTCCTGGAGCGTCTCCTCGGTGATTTTCTCGAGCTTGGCCTCCGTGTAACGCATGGCCGCGACAGGGTCGCCGTCCATGGAACCGAAATTGCCCTGACCATAGACCAGCGGGTAACGCTGCTTCCAGTTCTGCGCCAGCACGGCCATGGCGTCATAGACGCTGGAATCGCCATGCGGGTGGTATTTACCCAGGACCTCGCCGACCACCTTGGCCGACTTGCGGGTCTGGCCACTGTAGCTCAGGCCCAGGCCGTCCATGCCGAACAACACCCTCCGCTGTACCGGTTTCAGGCCGTCCCGGGCATCCGGGAGGGCTCGGGAAACAATCACGGACATCGAATAGTCGATGTATGCACTTCTCATTTCCTCGTCGATATTCACCTGTTCGATGATACCGCCGCTTTTCAACGCTTCGTTTTCGATATTCTCCATTTATCAGTCTTTTACCGGGCCTTGCGGCCCTTATTCAGTCCGTCCGCCCGATACCGGGAAACGGAACCGTACACATTTCACTATAACATGCAAATATAACGATTTTTCGCCAAATGCGCAAGCGAGCCGGGGAGAAAGGAAGGGATTATTTCGCCAACCTATGGAATTCAATGCAAAATCTCGCCAAATGTTAAAAATTATTGCTAACTTTGACGCATAAACATTAAAATAACACAATGAAACGAATTCCTACTCTTGTTGCGGCCATCTTGACCGTTTTTTCCATCAACAGTTGCATGGTCGGCAGATATATGTGCAACTATGCCCTTGTGCCCGATGTCCACGGGGTCGAAGATATCGAACGTACGCGGCATAAGGCCGACTCCCTGCAGCCCGGCAGTACCGCCTGGTACGACGGACTCAAAGCCCAGGGCATCCTGAAGGACACGGTCATCACCGGCTATCGGGACATGCGCGTCCACGCCTGCTACGCCCCGGCCGCCAACCCGGCCAAGGCCCAGGGAACGGCCATCGTCGTCCACGGATACGGCGACAACCACTACGTCTTCCTCTATCTCGTCCGGATGTACCGCGACGACCTCAACTACAACGTCCTGTTCCCGGACCTCCAGTACCATGGATATTCCGAAGGCGACCACGCCCAGATGGGCTGGTACGACCGCTATGACGTGGAGAAATGGGCTGACGTCGCCCACAATATCTTCAAGGACGATTTCATGGTGGTCCACGGCGTATCGATGGGTGCCGCGACGGTGATGATGATGAGCGGCGACCCGCAGCCCGACTATGTCAAGGCCTTCGTGGAAGACTGCGGCTACAGCTCCGTCTGGGACCAGCTGGCCTTCAATCTCAAGGATGGCTTCCACCTGCCGCCTTTCCCGGTCCTGAACAGCGCCAGCACCGTGTGCAAGCACCGTTACGGATGGTCCTTCAAGGAGGCTTCCTCGGTGGAACAGCTGGCCAAGTGCGACCGTCCCATGCTCTTCATCCACGGTGACGCCGACGACTTCGTCCCCTTCAGCCACCTGCAGAAGAACTACGATGCCAAGACCCAGGGATACAAAGAGATGTGGGTAGCCAAAGGCGCGGTACACGCCAACTCCTTCGCCAAGTACCCCGAGGAATACAAAAAACATGTCGCCGACTTCCTCAAGAAAGTCAAGGAAATGGACTAAGACATGTATGAAAAATCAAAAGCCTTGCTTCACCGGCAAGGCTTTTTTCATGTCCTCATTCCTCGGGGATCAGGCGACGGATGGCTTTCACGTCCCGGAAGAAGGTGCCCGCGATGACGCGGAGGACGGTATAGGCGGGAATCGCCGCGACCATGCCCAGAATGCCGCCCAGGTGGCCGGCCATCAGCAGGACGATGAAAATCTCCAGCGGGCTGGACTTGATGCTCCGGGAGTAGATGATGGGCTGGAAGAAGAAATTGTCCACCAGCTGGGTCACCAGGAAGACGCCCAGGATCATCAGCAGGACAACCATGAAATTCAAGCTGCCGCCGACGACCGCTACGGAGCTGTATTTCAGCACGATAGCGAGTACGGTGCCGATCGCTGCGCCCAACCAGGGGCCGACATACGGGATGACGTTCAGGATGCCGGTCATGAAGGCGATGCCGAGGGCGGCCGACAGGTCCAGGCGGGACACGAGCCACAGCCCCAGGAAATTGAGCAGGGCCACGCCCAGTACCTCGATGATCAGGCCGACGAAATAGCGGGACAGCAGATGCTCGATGTCCGCAATCGTCTTCATGGCCTTCTCTTCATAACGGTCCGGGACGACGGCACAGACGATGCGGCGGAACAGGGTTTCGTCGCGGACGAAGAAAAAGCCGATGAACACAATGGAAAACAGGCCGATGGCCAGCTTGCCCAGCACGGAGGCGACCGAGCCCACCACGGCGGACAGCGACGAGGTTACGGAGGAAAGGTTGAACTCCCGCCGGATAAAGTCGATGGCCGCCGTCTCGATGCGGAAATCCCGCCCGAGCTCCGGGAAGGTCGATATCACCCACCGGTTGACCTTGATCAACGTACCCGAGAAACTGCTGGATGACACCGAGGCCGTCTGCAGGTTGGTCGAAATATTCTGGACGATGCCATAGATGACCGGGACGATTTCCGTGACGATGGCCAGCATGCCGCCTACGATTATCAGCAGGGTGAGCACGGCCAGGAGGCCGTCAGGTGCGCTTTTTCCCCGGATACGCAGTTTGCGCAGCAGGCGCATGAGCGGCGCGCCGATCAGGGACACGACCGCTGCGGCGATGATGTATATCAAGGTACTGCGGAAATACCAGCACACCGCGCAAACCGCCGCGACAGCGAGCGCATAAATCGTGTATCTCGCCAGTTTGTCTGTACTCCGTTCCATTTTTTTGCGATTTTTTTTGAAAATATTTTTGCTTGTGCCTCGTTTTGGCACAACATCACCCTAACTTTGCAAACAGAAAGGACGGAAGGGCGGCAAGACGCCACCCGCCAGGTCCCGGAAACGAAACACATCCATACGATGAAAAACACAGAATACAACCTCGAAACGCTGAGCGCGATGATTTCTTCCGAAACTTCTTTTCAGGCTCTCGTCGATATGATTTCCGATATGGGTCTCGAAATCCAGGACGTACGGACCGCCTAAACGGCAGCCAGTTCCGTCTCTTTCAGCGTGACCGCCGTACTCTCCTTGTCCGGGGCCAGCACCACGCGAAGCGTCCGCAGACCCTCCTGGTCGCGACCCTTGTTCAGCACGCGGTCCGCAATGATGAACTCGGAGACCGGGTCTTCGACATAGCGCATCAGGGCCCGCTTCAACGGCCGGGCACCGAAGGCCGGATCGAAGCCGGCATCTGCAATGAACTTCTTGGCCGTCGGGGTTACGGTCAGTTTGTAGCCCGCTTCTTCCGCCCGGCGCCGCAAATCCCGCAGCTCGATGTCGATGATCTTCTCGATGTCGTCCCGGGTCAGGGAATTGAAAAACACCTGTTCATCGACACGGTTGATGAACTCCGGCGGGAACGCCTTCTTGACCGCCTTCTCCAGGACGCTCTGCCTGTCTTTCGCCACATTCCTCGTCGAGGTAGAGAATCCCAGTCCGTTGCCATATTCCTCCATGTCGCGGCTGCCCACGTTGGAAGTCATGATCACAATCGTATTCCGGAAGCTGACGGTACGGCCTTCGCTGTCGGTCAGACGCCCGTCATCGAGCACCTGCAGGAGCAGGTTGAAGATATCCGGATGCGCCTTCTCGATTTCGTCCAGCAGGACCACGCAATAAGGCTTGCGGCGGACGCGTTCGCTGAGTTGTCCGCCTTCTTCATAGCCCACATAGCCCGGAGGCGCGCCGATGAGGCGGGATACGGAGAATTTCTCCATGTATTCGCTCATATCGATGCGCACCATATTCTCCTCGGAATCAAACAGATACTCGGCCAGACACTTGGCCAGCTGGGTCTTGCCCACGCCGGTGGGGCCGAAGAACAGGAAGGAACCGATGGGGCGGGACGGGTCTTTCAGGCCGGCCCGGTTGCGCTGGATCGCACCCACCACCTTATCGATGGCGGCGTCCTGGCCGATGATGCGGCCGCTCAGGCGCTCACGCATCTTCATGATCCGGTTTCCTTCGGATTCCGCCACCTTGTTGACCGGAATGCCGGTCATCTTGGACACGACCGTGGCGACATCCTCCTCGGTGACGGCCCGTTTCGCGCCGGCCGCCTTGATGCGGACCATCGACCCGGCCTCGTCCATGGCGTCGATGGCCTTGTCGGGCAGGGAACGCTCGGTGAAATACCGGTCCGTCAGGCGGACGCAGGCTTCCAGGGCGGCGTCGCTGTAGGTCACATTGTGGAACTGTTCATAATTGTCGCGCAGGCGTTTGAGAATGCTGATGGACTGGTCCACATCCGTCGCCTCAACGATGATTTTCTGGAAGCGGCGGTCCAGGGCGCCGTCTTTCTCCACGATCTTCGTGAATTCGTCCATCGTCGTCGCTCCGATGCACTGGATCTCTCCCCGGGCCAGGGCCGGCTTCAGCATGTTGGCGGCATCCAGGCTTCCGCCCGCACCGCCGGCGCCCACGATGGTGTGGAACTCGTCGATGAACAGGATGATGTCCGGGTCGCTGCTGACGGTCGAGATGATGGTCTTGAGGCGTTTCTCGAAATCGCCCCGGTATTTGGTGCCCGCCACGACGGAGGCGATGTCCAGGGAGATGATCCGCTTCCTAGCCAGGACGGGCGAAATATCGCCCGAGGCGATGCGTAGGGCGATGCCCTCGACGATGGCCGACTTGCCCACGCCGGGTTCGCCGATCAGCATCGGATTGTTCTTTTTGCGGCGGCCCAGGATTTCGATGACGCGGCTGATTTCCGTATCGCGGCCCACCACCGGGTCCAGCTTGCCTTCGGCCGCGGCCTTGGTGAGGTCGTAGCCGAATTCGGACAACTCGTCCTTTTTCTCCTTCGGCTCCTCTTCGCTTCCGTAATGGATTTCATCGCCGTCATCGCCCTGGGGCGGATTGGCGCCACGGGGCGGTTTGCCCAGCATGCCGTCTTTCTCCATATAGGTCAGCACCCGGCCGTAATCCACGCCTACGCCGCGGAGGAAGGCCTGTCCGTAGCTGCCCGTGGTGCGGCAGAGCGCCAGCAGAAGATGCTCGGCCGCCGCCACTTCGCTGTGCAGACGGGTAGCTTCCAACACGGTAAGGCTCAGGACATTCTGCGCCCCGCGGGAAAAGGTGATATGGTCCAATTCGGAATAGGGAATCTGTTCCGAAGTCGTGATCCGGGAATCGATGAATTTTTTCAGCTGCTCCGTATCCACTTCCAGCCCTTCCAGGGTGGCATAAGCATGATTCTCCTTGTGGCGGAGGATGCCCAGGAAAAGGTGGTCGGGGCCGATGCCGTAACTGCCGGTTCGCAGCGCTTCCTCGCGCGCGTATCCGATAATGCCGTTGAGTTCGTCTGAAACTTGTATTGCCATGGTTGCGGGTTTTGGACGTATCCGTACGTCATTGGGGTTGTTCAAAGAGGTCGCGGGCGGGGAACTTGTCCGAATACTGCTCCCGCAGGGTCCGGAACAGGCCCGCCGTGTATCTGGACAGGCCGGGGCCCTTCCAGGTACTGGTGTTGGTCACGAGCACCCAGCACTCCCCGTCCGGGAAGTACTTGACCAGGGCGCTGGTGCCGGAGAAGGTGCCGGAACGCGTCCAGCCCGATTCGGGCTCCGTATCGTTCCAGCCCAGTGAGTAGGTTTCCTTGTCGAAGTATTCGACCATCTCCTCCACGCTGTCGCTTCCGATGATGTCCGGAAGCGTGCCGCGGGCGTCGATGGACGCCACGAAACGGGCTACTTCCGGGGTCGAGGCCACCCAGGCGCCGGCCCCCAGCAGGGCAGGGATGTTGTTGCCGCCGTAGCAGCGCACGACGGTGTCCCCGCTGTTGTTGAATTCCGGCACAGGAAGCTCATTGACAGGTACATAGTAATGGACTTCATGCGGATGGCGGTCCTGGGGATAGTTGCCGGCGATATGGAAATCCCGGCAGCCTGCGGGCTGGAGCACCTGCTCCTGGATAAAGTCGGCATAGGACTGTCCGCTGACCCGTTCGATGACCAGGCTCAGGATCAGGAAGCCGAGGTTGGAATAGGCCTGCGACGTGCCGGGCAGGAAGCCCAGGGGGCGTTTCAGCACGATGCGCAGGAGCTGGTCGGCATCCGGGGGCGTGTCCAGGCCATACTGGCGCATCAGGCTCCGGGTCGAGAACATCGGGTCTCCGCCCCGGACCTTGAAGCCGGCTTTATGCCGTAGCAGGTCTTCGACCGTGATGCGGTAGTAGTTCTTGTCCCGGATCACCTCGCTGTATTCGGGCAGGATGCCCCGCTCGCCGAAGACGGTATCCTGCAGGGACAGCTTGCCTTCTTCCTGCAGGCGCATGATGCCCGCCGCGGTGATCAGCTTCGACACGGAGGCGATGCGCAGCAGGTGATACGGCTCCATCTTCTCCTGCTTTTCCTCATCCGCCCAGCCGTAGCCTTTGGCATAGAGCAGCGAATCGTTGCGCATCACGGAAAGGGACAGGCCGCGGATCTGCCATTCCTGCATGTAGCGGCGCACCTTCTTGTCGAGGCCGGCCAGGTCGGCCGTGTCGGACAAGGCATTGGTAATCCAGCCGTTCACGCCCGGGGTAGGCTCCTCCCGGGACTGGCGGGACGACCTTCCCGCCGCCATCAGCAAGATGGCGGCCAGGGCCAGCAGCGTCGCGCAGACATAGATGACTTCTTTTTTGGGCAGCCGTATCATATCTTGGATCCGAGAATAGCCGGGTCATCCCCGTCAGCCAGCATATCCAGCTTGCGGACAAGGCCCGTTAAATAAATGACAGTCAATATGGTAGCCAGTGCGTCCGAGACCGGGAAACTGAGCCAGACGCCGTCGATGCCCAGCCACAGGGGCAGCAGGTACACGCACGGGACCAGGAACAGCAGCTGGCGGGACAGGGACAGGATCACGGAGGTCCGCACCATGCCCAGGCACTGGAACAGGTTGGTCGCGATCATCTGGAACCCGATGATGGGAAAGACGATATTCATCAGCCGCAGCCCGTGGGAGGCCACCTCTTTCAGGGCCGGGTCGCCGGTAAAGACGGACACGGCCAGGCCTGGCAGGAATTCCGAGACGACGAAGCCGACCGTCATGACCAGCGTGGCCCATTTCGCCGTCAGGAAATATACCTCCTTGACCCGGGAATATTGCCGTGCGCCGTAATTGTATCCGGCGATGGGCTGCATGCCCTGGTTCAGGCCCATGTTGACCATCACGAACAGGAAGGACAGGCGGTTGACGATGCCATAGGCCCCGATGCTCAGGTCGCCGCCATACTGCTGCAGCTGCTGGTTGATGAAAATGGCCACGATGCAGGAGGCCGCATTCATCAGGAAAGGCCCCATGCCGATTTCGAGGGATTCCTTGGCGATGTCCCAGTCCAGCGACAGGATGCGCCTCGGCAGATGCAGGAAGCGTTTATGGTCCAGGAAATACCACAGGGTATAGCCCAGGGCGAGCGCCTGACACAGCACTGTGGCCCAGGCGGCACCCTGGATGCCCATGCCGAAGACATAGATAAACAGCGGGTCCAGCAGGGCGTTGGAGATGACCGTGAAAAGGGTCAACCCCATGGCCAGGCGCGGATTGCCCGAGGAGCGGATGACGCTGTTCAGGCCGAAATACAGGTGGGTGATGACATTGCCGTACAAAATGACCCGCATATAGGACTCCGCGTAGGGCAGGATGTTCTCACTGGCGCCGAAAAAGGTCAGGATGGGCCTGAGGAAGACCAGGGAGAGTACCGCGAAAAGGGTCCCCACGATGATGTTCAGGGTCACTTCGTTCGCCAGGACGGTATTGGCCTTGTCATAATCTTTCTTGCCCAGGAGGACGGAGATCATCGTGGCGGCGCCGACGCCGACCAAGGTCCCCAGGGCGGTGGACAGGTTCATCAGCGGGAAGCACACGGCCAGCCCGGCGATGGACAGCGAGCCCACGTCGGGAATATGGCCGATATAGATGCTATCGACCATATTATACAGCGAAGATGCAGTCATGGCGATGATGCCCGGGACTGCATACTCCTTAAGCAATGTGCTGATTTTCTTGGTACCTAATTCAGAAGGAACCTTCCCTGCCCCCATACGCCGCTACTCCTGCTTATCGACAAGTTCAATCTCAAAGGAGAGCGGGGCGTAGGCCGGAATGGACGTTCCGCTCCCGGAAGTGCCGTAACCCAGCTGGGAATAGAACATGCCCACGCCTTTTTCATGGGCGCCCATTCCCCAGAGGATCTTCTGGAAACCGGAGATCATCGTGGACGAAGAGCTGCTGCCCGCAGCCGTCATCGTCAGCTCCGAAGCACTGCTGGCCCAGGTGATGGCGGCGGGACCATATTCCTTGCCCCCCGAATACAGTCCGGCGTCCTTGGCGATATTTTCGATGTTGGTGTCGAAGACCGTGCCGTCCAGCCGGCGGCCGATATAGGTGATATAGACGGTCGTGTCGGCGGGGAAATCCCCTGTCTTGTCCGGGGCCTTGAGCTGGTGGTAGTACAGGCCGTAGCTGGTGGAATCCGGCGCGTTGTAGAGCTCTTTCATCCGGGCCGAAATCTGGTCGAACTGATACTTGTCGATATCCGTCTCATACGCCACGAGGGTGACGTCGTAAATGCGGGAAGTCTCGTCCGTCGTCTGCGCCAGGTACTCCGCCTGGGTGGCATAGCGGCTCGTCGTCATCATCCAGGAAGGCAGCAGGGCCTTGCGGCGTCCGCCGACCTGCATGCCGTCCAGCAGCGCGGCGATGCCGGCGGGAAGGGACGTCCCTTCGACCGACTGCACCATCGGGCCGTAATAATCGCTGGCCTTCCAGTCACCGGTGCGTTTGGCGACCAGGGGGTAGGTCGTATTGACCACCGTCCCGTCCAGTTCCG
Organism: Bacteroidales bacterium; assembly: GCA_017471025.1. Taxonomy (GTDB): domain Bacteria; phylum Bacteroidota; class Bacteroidia; order Bacteroidales; family UBA932; genus Cryptobacteroides. Next base: position 5,724 of record JAFUWX010000036.1, on the reverse strand, counting down.
TGGAGGTATAATCCACGACGACGAAGCCGGTCGTGCCTACCGTGGCACCCGTCCCGGGCTCGTCTTCCAGCACATAGATGCCGCCGTCGTTCTGGGCCACGCCGGGCCAGGAAAGGCTCAGCCAGGCTTCCAGGTACTCTTTGTGGGAGACGTTCGAATTGACCGTCCCTGTCTTGGCGCAGGCCGCGAGCACAAGTGCGGCACCGAGCAATATCGTTGTTTTCTTCATAATTTCCATCAAATTTCGTCACTTTGGACGCTATGTACCCAAATGTGGTAGGCAATCGCCGAGTTCGCCGGAATCGTCCCGACCTTGGACTCGCCGAAGCCATATTTCCCGGAGAAGAAGATCCAGCACTCTTCCCCGCCCCGGACGCCGGAAAGGCCCTGATACAGGCCGTCCACGAAACCGGCTTCCCCGAGTTTCACGGTCAGCACTTCGTAGCGGGAATCGGGCTCTTCCTCGGTGCTGTCCGCCGAGGCGTCCGCGCTGGCATCCGCAGAGGCGTCTTCGGAGGCATCCTGGGATCCGTCCGCCTTCGTAAGGTCCCAGCGGGCGGCCGTCGCCACCTCTTCGCTGTTTGTCGCAAAAAGCGTGCTGGCGGAAGGCAGGCTCGACCCTGACAGGACATAGCCGGCATAATAGAAGGAAACCAGCTTGTCATCTGTCAATTCGTCACCCTCCCCTTCCTGGACGACCAGCCGGGTGCTGCCGCCCCGGTTGACCACCCGGTAGTTCTCATTGGCATTGAGCTGGGCCGTCACCAGGGACTCGATCTTGGTCTCCTGGCTGGCATACAGCGTCTTGAGGCTCTCCTTGCAAGCGCAGAGCAGCGTCAGGACGCAGAGCGCCGTCAGAATATGTCCGCCAGTTTTCATCGTGTCAAAACCGTTTATTGTCAAATCATACGGCGGCCTCTTCCCGCATATACTGCCGGGAAACGTCCACCAGGTAGGCTTCTATCTCTTGGATAGAGGCGACATCCCCCGGAACAAGGATCTTGCCGCCGGAGGCCATTTCATGTCCGCCACCATGAAAAAAACGTGCCGCAAAGCGGTTGGCGGAAACGCCGCGTTTGGAGCGGAGGGACACCCGGACGGTCCCGTCGCTTTCTTCCTTCACCAGCACGGACATCCGCACCGAAGAAATCGCAAGCGGCTGGTTGACAAGACCTTCCGTCTCCCCTTCCCGGATATCGTAGCGCCGGGCCAGGGCCGAGGGCAGGAACATCAGGGCCACACCCTCCGGGGTAATCCGCAGCCTATCCTTCATCATTTCGCCGAAGAGGCGGATCCGGTTTTCCCGGTAACTGTGATACAGCGCGCTGATGATGCCGTCGCGATCGACGCCGGCCGCGAGCAGGCGCGAAGCCATCTCGAAGGTGGACGGATAGACGGAGTTGGCGAAATTGTTCGTGTCCGTCGTCATGCCGGCCATCAGGGCGGCGGCACAGCGCGGCGGCAGCTGGGCGGCATCTCCGGCGACCTCGGGCATCCCCAGCAGGATCCAGAACAGCAGTTCGCTGGCGGAAGAGATGTCCGTCTGCGAAAAGCACAGGTCGAAGGCCGCCTCATCCGGATATAAATGGTGGTCTATCAGGACCTTACGGGCCGTGGCGGCCCGAAGGGCAGGCTCCATCGCATCGGTCCGGCTGAAGCCGTTGAAATCCAGGCAGACCAGCAGGTCCGATGCCGCCAGACGGCGGTCGCAAGCCGCCTGCTCCCGGGTATAGACCAGCGGGGAAAAGCCTTCACAGATAAACCGGATATTGTCCCCGGGCGGGGTCGGCAGGATGGTCTGCATGTCCTTCCCCTGGGCCTGCAGCCAGGCGCAAAGGGCGGTCGTGCTCCCCACGGCGTCGCCGTCGGGATGGGCATGGGATACCAGGGTCACTACGCGGCTTTCCGCGAAGAAACCGTGCAAAGCATCCAGCCGGGTCTGTTCCAATTTCTCCATAAATATTTTGTCCTTGCAAATTTACGCAAAATCTTGTATTTGATAAATCATTTTCATAACTTTGTCGGAAGTTTGACAAAAATAAAACGCCATTATAATGAACAAAACATTAAAAACCATCCTCTGCATCGTGCTCCTTCCGGTGATCGTCTATCTGGTCTATGCCATCGTCGCCAGCATCATGGAGCCGGTCAACTTCAACAAGCAAAAGGATATCCGCAGCGCCGTCGCCGTACAGCGTCTGAAAGACATCCGCACCCTGGAAGTGGCATACAAGAGCGCCACCGGCCATTACACCGCCGACCCGGACTCCCTGATCCTCTTCTACAATACCGGCAAGATGGACATCATCATGCAGGTGGGTTCCAATGACGACTCCCTCGCCGTGGTCAACACCGAGAAACTCAAGAAGCAGAACCGCAAGATTACCCCGCAGGAGATGTACGAACGTTATCTCAAGGGAGAGAACCTCGTCTTCTCGATCAAGAATTCCATCCCGGTGAAGGACACCCTGTTCCATAGCCGTACCGACTTCGTGGCGGACTCCATCAAATATATCCCCTTCTCCGGCAAGATGCCGGTGGAAATGGACGCCATCGTCAAGACGGTCTCCGGTGTGGACGTGCCGCTGTTCGAGGCCAAGATGCCTTACAAGGCCCTCCTCAAGGGGCTTGACAACCAGCTCCGCATCAACCTCGACGCCGACTGCCGCGCCTCCAACCGTTACGAAGGTCTCCAGGTGGGCAGCGTGACCGCGCCGAACAACAATGCAGGCAACTGGGAGTAGTATGACTCCCACCCCTCAGCATAACAGGATATCCATTCAAGTCTCCTTGAGTGGATATTCTTTTAAGGTGGAACAGGATGGCGTCCGCCGGACTTCCGGCTGGCTCGGCGCCGACCGGATTTTCACCACGCCCGAATTCCAGCGGCGCTACGACGAGGTGGAGATTTCCCTCCTCACGCCCAAGTGCGCCCTGGTCCCCGCCCATTTCTTCGACCCGGCTACGGCGCGACAGGCGCTGGCCGACGTGGTGAACCTGCGGGAGGGTGACGCCGTCGAATCCGTCCCTGTGCCGGCGCTGGGCGCTGTGCTGGTCTATTCCAACAGCCTGGACGAATCGCTTTCGAAAGTCATCGCGCAAACAGTGCTGACCACTTCCGGCGACAGCGTGAAGGTGTTGCCGGAGCTGTACTTCCTGCTGGGCGACCTGCCCCGCTGCACCGAATACAACAAGATCATCGCCTCCTGGCGGGACGGCTGGCTGCATTTGGCCGTCGCCCAGGGGAAAAGCCTGCTGCTGTGCAATGTCTATGAGGCTGTGGACTTTACGACCGCCGAATACTTCATCTTCCTGGCCATGAAGAAGTTCCAGCTCAATCCCGAAGTCAGCACCATCTCTTTCCGGACCGAGTTGAGCCCCGAGCAGGAGATGTCGCTGTATCGCTATTTCAAATCCGTAGAGCAGCTATGAGGATTATCGGAGGCTCCCTGAAAGGGAAAACGATCGACCCGCCGGCGGGATACAAGGCCCGTCCGACCACGGATTTCGCCCGGGAGGCCTTGTTCGACATCCTCTCCAATGAATACGAATTCGAAGACCTGAAGGTGCTCGACCTCTTCGGGGGGACGGGCGCCATTTCCTTCGAATTCATTTCCCGCGGGGTCGGCCATGTCTGGTGCGTGGAGATGGCCCCGGCGAATGCCGCCTTCATTTCGGCGCAGATGCGCCGCCTGGGCATCCGCAACATGACGGTGGTGCGGCACAATGTCTTTGAATTCCTGCCGCTTTGCACCGAAAAATTCGATCTGATTTTCGCAGACCCGCCCTACGCCCTGGAAGGGCTGGAAAGCCTGCCGGACAAGGTGCTTTCAGGCGATATCCTCCACCCCGGCGGATATTTCATCCTGGAGCATGGCGCCGAACACGATTTCAGCGCCCATCCCGCTTTCCTGAAGGAAAAACGCTATGGGCGCGTGCATTTCAGCTTTTTCGAAAAATAGCCTTTAGATATTCTGAAGCGCAGCCCCCTGTCTTAGCGACGCCTTTCCCGGCGGGCTTTGCGCAGGTGATAGGCGCTTTCGACCAGCAGCTGGTCGGCCAGGATGCCCCGCGCCGCCAGCATATCCAGGATGACGCAGAGCAGCGGGAAAATCGCCGTTACCTTGAAGACGACCTCTTCGTGGGTCATGATGAAATCCACCACGAGCCAGACCTGCAGGGCCAGCGTGACGAGGGCCGCGAGGGAGGCGGTACGCATCTGGAAGATCCTATGCTTGAACGTCGTCAGGGCCAGGATATTCAGCAGCGTAATGACAATCAGCAGGATCAGATACGGAAGATAGTCCACGTAACGGATTTCCTGGACAGCCGCGCCGTCCGCCCCATAGACCGCCGCCTTGACGGAAAAGAACAGGACGCCGATCAGCACGGTGGAAATCGCCAGATATAAGGTTTGTACTCTTTGCCACATAATTCTTTCAACTTATGACCACAAAGATAATATTATAACTCCGGAATTGCAATTGCACCGGACCAAAGAAGATGGATTCTGCGGAATCGGCGCCGCAGGATTAGGATTTCTGAAAGAATTTCGGTAAATTTGCTTTTTATTAAACACAATAGCACTATGAGAATTCCCGAATCAGAACTGATCATCAATGAAGACGGCTCCGTGTTCCACATCCACCTGAAGCCTGAAGAACTGGCCGACAACGTCATTCTGGTCGGGGACCCCGGCCGGGTCGATATGGTCGCCGAATTCCTGGACAAGGTCGAATTCCGCCACGCATCCCGTGAATTCGTTTCCATCACCGGCTGGCGGAACGGCAAACGCCTTACCGTCCTTTCCCACGGCATCGGACCCGACAACATCGATATCGTCATGACAGAGCTGGACGCCCTGGCCAATGTCGATTTCGCCACGCGCGAGGTCAAACCCGAGCACAGGACCCTGAATATCCTGCGCATCGGCACCTCGGGCGCCCTGCACCCCGACATTCCGCTCGGCTCCTACATCCTGTCGCACATTTCCGTCGGCTTCGACGGCGTGCTGAACTGGTATGGCGGCCGCAAGGATGTCGCCCTCGAAGAGGTGGAGGACCGCTTCAAACAGCACATGGACTGGAATCCGAAGATCGCTTCACCCTATTTCGTGAAGGCAAGCCCCGTGATCCTGGACAAGCTCGCGGACGTCACCATCAAGGGCGTCACGATTTCCTCACCGGGCTTTTACGGTCCCCAGGGCCGTATCGTCCGGCTTCCGCTGGCCATGCCGGATATGCTGAGCCGCATCGAGTCCTTCCGCTTCGACGACTACCGCATTACCAACTTCGAGATGGAAAGCGCGCCGCTGGCCGGCCTGGCAGCCCTGCTCGGCCACAACGCGGCCACCGTCTGCTGCGCCATCGCCAACCGCTACCTCCAGAGTTCCAACCCGGACTACAAGCCGCAGGTCCGCCGTCTGGTCGAACTCGCCGTTGACCGCCTGACCCGGTAACGCGCCGTCTGGTGGACTTCGCTGCTGACCGAACCCGGTAACGCCCCCGTCTGGCCCACACATTTTCCGTGAGCGGTAACCCTTTCTCCAACTGGATGATAAACAATTTCCCCTGGTACAGATGCGGCTCACCGGATTATTTCCGTGTTATCGGATTGTAAGTATATCGTGCTTAAGCATAGATTCTGGTAAGCCTGAAGAGGAAGAACTTCAGGTCTATCACACCCCTCACTTGGGCCCTGAATGTCTTGATTTTGGTGTTCAGG
>JAFUWX010000035.1 GCA_017471025.1 Bacteroidales bacterium | reverse complement strand
TGTTGCACGCCGCCAGCATCATCGCCGCGGCCAGTGAGACATAGAGAATCTTTTTCATTGTGTTACTGTTTTATTTTGTTTATTTGGTGATCCGGGCCGGCGCCAACCCGCCCGGACCAATGCGCTATATGAAACTGTATCTAAGTTAAATCTGGATGGTGGCGGATGCGGCTACATTCTCCCAGTCGGCCACGGCCGGGTCGAAGGTAATCGTCACGTCTTCCGGACTGTCGAAGTCGCTCTCGGTGGCGGTCGGCTTGAAGTTGATCGTGTAAACGATGTTCTGGTTCATTTCCCAAGCCGGACGGGAGGAGATGTCCTTCAGGTTGAGGGTATCGTTGAAGTCTTCTTCGATGACCTTGCCGTTGGACAGGGTGGTCTTGATATGGACCTGCAGGTCAAGTTTCTGGACGCCGTCGGCCAGGGTCTGCGGCAGCACGAAACCGGTGGCCGGAGCGATGTCCTGGGCCGTGGTCGTCAGGACGACAGGCGTGCTGATGAGTTCCTGGGCCGGGGTGGCTCCGGAAGGGGAGGTCCAGACGTTGCCGGCGGGCTTGTCCCAGGTCTTGCCGTCCGCGTTCAAGGTGAGGTTGCAGGAACCGGTGGTATAGAACCCGCTGATTTTCGCGCTGTTGACGGTCACTTCCCACTTCGTCACGGCGCCGTTGGAGGCGTCGGTCCATTCGGTGAAGTTGGCCTTGACCTTGAAGCTGAGTTTCGCCAGGGCGTGGCGGAACAGCGTAGGAACGCCGGAATAGCCGGATTCGGGGGTGGCGTCATCCGTGATTTCGTTGACGTTGGAGGAGCATTTCGCCTTGTCGGCATACATCAGGTCCGTAGTCCCGACGGTATAGTCCGTGTAGGCGATGCTGGTCTTCGTGACGGCCGGGACGCTGCCGGCGACGTCGCTGGTCCCGACGAACGGGGAGTAGGAGATAAACTCGATGTTACCGGTCTTGGGCCAGTAGAAGGTGTGGTCGATGGTCTTCCATACGCTGGCGGCGAGGTTGACCTGTTCGTTGACCATAAATTCGTCCGTGCCGTTGAACCAGGCATAGGTACCGAAGGCGCCATTGTTATATTTGACGCCGTCCGCCTTGGTCTGGAGGCGGTTGGCTACCTCGAAGGTAACTTCCCTGCGGATGTCGTTGTCGATTTTGCTGCAGGCGGTCCCGGCGATGCAGGCGAGGGCGGCGATAAGGATATACTTTTTCATCTGTACAAGTTCGTTTAAGGATTAGTCGATGGCGTTGACTTCGATGGCACCGTTTACGACGGTCCAATCGACGACGGCAGGATCGAAGTAGATCGGGTCGTCGGAGTACGGGTTGATCGTAATGGTATAGAGGATGCTCTCGTTGATGCCCCACTTGACCAGTTTCGAGCCGCCGATGGAGGTGTTGTCATAGTACAGCGGAACGGTCGAGGTGACCACTTCGTCAGCGAAGTCGGTGGTTCCTTTGTATTTGGTCTTGATGGTGTAGGACAGATAGATGGACTGCTGGGTGCCGGTGCTGGCGAGGTCCTGCGGCAGGACGATGCGGCTCACCGTCGAAGGCGTGTAAGGCGTGGCGGCGTCCCAGACCATCTCGATGCTGTTGCTGGCGGCGTTGATCTCATACGCGGCGCTGCCGTTCTGGCCGGCCCACTGGCTGGCGTTGTTCTGGGTGAAGTTACCCTTGTTGTAGATGTTGATGATCTTGGCCTCGTTCAGCACGATCTTCTGGTCGATGACGTTCGGGTTGGTGTTCTTGCCGGCCTTGAAGACGAAGGCCACCTGGGTGAGGGCGTGGTGGAAGAGGGTAGGAACGCCTTCCGCAACGCCGCTGATGGCGGTGTATGTCGCCGGGTTCGTGTTTTTGGTCTGGTCGGTCACCAGGTCGGCGTACATCAGATCGACATCGGTCGTATTGACGACGGTGTAGTCCGTGAAGAGGAAGCCGTCCGCGACGGTGTGGGTCGGGAGGTTGACAAAGCCGTTGCTGCCGGCAGCGGCGGTGTAGGGTGCGTAGGAGGCGAAGGTAATCTTACCGGTCTTGGTCCAGAAATAGGGAAGTGTCGGGGCCCAGACATTGTCGGTGGTGTTGTAAGCAACCTCCTGGTTGTCCATGAAGATGTTGGTCTGTCCATCGGTCGCCCAGTCGGTCTGGGTCCACCAGGCGAAGGTACCGAAGGTCTCGGTCTTGGGGAACTCGGTGTTGGCCTTGGTCTGCTGGACATAGTTGACGACATTGAAGGTGATGGCGGTTTCATCGACACGGTCGATCTTGGCGCAGGCGGCACCGGCTACCAGTGCGGCGGCTGCAAAAAACAGATACTTTTTCATATAACGCATGTGTTTAAAATAATGTATTGGCGCCCGGGGGCGGGGTCAGCCGCCCACGGGTGAAAGAGAGGTTACGGGGTCACGATACCGTTCTCGTTGATGTTGATCTCATCGACGGTTCCGTCAGCGTCAATCGCATCATACTCCTCGACGGCCGGGTCGAAGGTGACCTTCTCGGAGACCGGGTCGATGATGATGTGGTAGGTGATCTTCTGGTTGGCCTTCCAGGAGGTGACGGTGTTGGCGAGGTCGCCGATGACGGCGGCGGCGTCGATACCCACGGTGCGGATTTCCTCCATGAACACGGTCGAGCCATGCAGGGCCTGTACCTTATAGGTGAGCTTGAAGTCCACGCCGCTTGTCAGCTGAGGCATGACCGAACGGGCCGCGAGGATTTCATTCGGGGCGCCGCTGCTGGTCTGGTTGACGTCAATGGTCAGGACCTCGGAGTCATTCAGCTCGATGGTCTCCTTGTCCGTGCCCGGAACCCAACCGCTGATGTTGGTCGCGTTTTCGTTGTCCTTCGTCCAAGCTACGGTCTCCGCAGTGGTGGAGGCGTCGGCACTGGTCAGGGCCAGGGAGCCTTTGTTGATGGGGGAGATGGTGGACACGTTGGTTGCGTCATAAGCCTTGAGGACCTGGACTTTCCAGATGGTGTTGGCGCTCTTCTTGGCATCCGTGGTGCGGGCCTCTACATCGACGATGATCTTGGCCAGCTGGTGGTGGAAGAGGGTCGGGACACCCTTGGTGATGTGACCGGAGGTCTCGCTGTTATCGACCGGGTAGGTCTCCGTGGCGGAATTGGCACGGGCGTAGTGCAGGGCGGCGTCAGCGACAAGGATGTTGGCGTTCGCGTCGATCGTGACATTGTTGTAGGCAAACTTCACGGTCTTCTTGTCGGCGGCGCTGTTGTCCACGGTCGGAGCAGCGGTACCGGCGTAGGAGTAGAAGTTGATGTATCCGGTCTTGGGCCAGAAATAATCATCGGCCGGAGCCCAGGCGGTAATGTTGTTGGAACTGATGTTCGCAGACGTTACCTGGGTGGTACCGTTCCAGGGGAGGATATCCACATCCATGAACTGAACCGGACTGCCGATGGCAGGGAACTGGTTGGCCACGGTGTGGAACTGGTAGATGCCGTCCTCAGCGTTGGTAAGGGCGACATTCGCCTTGGTCTGGGTGGCGTAGTTGGCCACTTCGAAGGCGATCTTGTTGCCAGGGTCGGTGGGGTTGAACTCCGTTTCGACCTTGGAGCAGGCTACGCTGGCTGCCAGCGCGGCGACTGCGAGGATAAAGTACTTTTTCATAATGCGCATTATGTTTTCAATTGTTAATATTCCATGCTTTGGTGACCCGGGGCAGGGCCAGCCGCCCCGAGCCTGAAGGTTCTTTAGATGGTCTTCTCGGTGGTCTCAACCACTTCCCAGTCTTTCTCCACGGCCGGGTCGAAGCGGACGGTCCGCTGCGAAGGATTGATCTGGAGATAGTAGGTGTACTTCTTGTTCATCTCCCAGGCCGTCGTGCCCATGTCATTGAGCTTGACGCTGATGGGGAGGATTTCGTGGTGGGAAGTACTGCCGGAATAGGCCGTCGTGATGTCGAGGTTGAAGTTCAGCACGACGTCAGCACCGATGGTCTGCGGCACTACGCCGGTAGCGGCGAGGATGTCGTTGGCATCGGTCTTGGCGACGGCGGTGACGGCTTTTTCGCCGGAAACGGTCAGGTCACCCGCGGTGTCCGTACCCGCCCAGGTGCCGGTCCAGGCCTTCGTCTGGGTGCTGCCGGGGTCTGCATTGGTCAGGGCGAGGGTACCGGCCTTGTTGACCGGGGTCAGCGCGACATCCGTCAGCTTGACAGTCCAGGTCGCAACGCCGTCGGTCACGCCGGAGTTGATGGTCGGATAGGTGTCGGCATTCTTGACATAAGCTTTGACCGTAATCTGGGCCAGCGCGTGGTGGAAGAGCATCGGAACGCCCTTGTAATCGGAAGCGAGTCCGTTCAGCTTATACTGGGCGGCGGGGTTCTCGTTGTAGCGCCAGGCCATGTCGGCATAGAGGAAGTTGGCTCCGCTTTCGCCCACGGTAGCGTTGGAGAACGTCCAGTCCATCTTGGCGGTCCAGGTCGATCCTTCATAGGTGTAGCTCACCGCAGGGGTGATGGCGTCCGTGCCGTTCGTGCCATACCAACCGACGAAGTTCACGAAGCTCTTGCTGCCTTTCGGCCAGTAGTATTCGTGGCTGGGGGCCCAGTAAGCGACATCCGTGCTGCTGGCAGTCGGGTTGGCGATGATGGTATTGCCGGAATTGTAGGGGCTGATGGTTTCGCCAGAGGCTCCGAAGAACTCCTGGTAGCTGCTGGTGACATTACCGCTGGCATCCAGGTCCACACCCTCAGCGTGCAGGAAAGCGCGGCTGTTGAAGGCCTTGAAATCGTTGAATACGGACACTTCACCGGCCTTGGTCTGCGGGACATAGTTCGCGGCCTGGAAGGTGACCTTCACCTGCTGGGTTTCGGTCTCGACTTTGGTGCAGGCTGCACTGGCTACGAGTGCGAGAGCTGCGACGTAAATAAACTTTTTCATGTTTTTGAGTTGTTTTATTTGTTATTGTTTCATTAATCTATCACCAGGTCACCGACGGAGACTTCCTCCCAGTCAATCATTTCAGGATCGAACTTGATGGTGTCCGTATCCGGGTCGATGACAATGTTGTATGTAATGATTTTGTTCATTTCCCAGGTGTCGATCGTGCTGACGAACTCGTTCAGCTGCACGGTCGCAGACGCGTTCTCCTTGATGTATTCCGAGGCAGAGTACGCGGTCTTGATGGAATACGCGATTCTCAGGACGATATCGTCGGTCACAGCCTGCGGCAGGACGGACTGCGCGGCGATGATTTCGACGGGCTCGCCGCCGTTGCTGCGGTCCTGGAGGGTCCAGACGCCGGTCTCGTCGAAGAGCGTCGTGCGGCTGCTCGCCTTCGGCGTCCACGCCGGGCTTCCGCCGCCAGGACGGGTCCACGGCACCGTCGTCTCTTCCGTCATCGGGTCTGCGTTGACCAGCGACAGGGAGCCGGTCGAGCAGGCGCCCTCCAGGCTCAGGCCGGTGACCTGGACCTCCCAGTTGACACCGGTCGCGGCCAGCTGCTTGGCGATGGCGGTGAAGCGGACGCGGGCCAGGGCATGGTGGAAGAGCGTCGGCACGCCTTCGCTGGCGCCGCTCACGGAAGTATATACCTGTTTGTTGCTGTTGAACCGCCAGGCCTCGTCGGCGAACATGATGTTGTCGTCCGCGGCGATGGTCCGTTCGCTCCAGCTCAGGCTGGTCTCGCTCAGGCTGCTGTCCGGGGCGCCGCCCAGGTCATGCCAGCTGACGAAGTTGACATAACTGCCGGCGTCTTTCGGCCAGTAGTACGGATGGCTCGGGAGCCACTCGGGAGCGGTATAGGTGATGGTTTCGCCCGCCGCGCCGAAGAATTCCTGGGTCTCGGCTACGCCGGTGGCATGCAGGAACGCGCGGGACTGGAAGGACGTGATTCCATCGCTGCTTAAGGAAGAGGCCTTGGTGGATGCACGGTAGGAGCCGACCGAGAACGCGACCTGTCCCGTCGGGACGGACGCGACCTCGACCTTGGCGCATCCGCCGAGGACCGCCAGGAGGGCTGCTAACGCGATATGATACCAAAACTTCATGCTATAGGTTGATTTCACCTTGTTGTTCTTCCCAATCATCGACCTTGGGCTGGAAACCGCCGTTGGACGGTGTCGGGCCCGGGGTCGGGTTTTCAATGACCCAGGTATCCTCGATCAGCAGCCAGTGCCGCTCGATGGCGTCTTCCGTCTTGAAGACATGGTCGAGGTTGGCGTCGTACTGCTGCAGGTTGCCGGCCGTGTCGATCACATTGAACGTCACGTGCAGGTCGCTGGATATTTCTTCAATCTTACCGAAGGTATTGAAGACGGCGCAAAGGACGTCTTTGTTCTCTCCGGGGAGGTGTTCGTCCGTGCTCATGTGCATGTCGAAGCACACGGCGGCGGACGGGTCCACGGTCCTTTCGTTCAGGCCGAATTTGTTGGACGGCGAAAGGCCCGAAATGATGGCGGTCGCGCTGTTGGCATACTGCATGCCTTCCACGTGGATCTGGATGTAGTAGGTGTCCACGATGGTGCGGGCCTCCGTATTGATGACGATCACGGTGTCGTGGGGCGCCACGAAGAAATCGTGCTCCCGGGCCACCACCAGGTGGTCGGGCTCGTAGTTGATGCTGATGTCTTCGTAATCTTCTTCTGCCCTCGTACCCAAATACTTGGTCTTCAGGGCGTTGGAGATTTCGTTGGTGTAAGCGATGACCTTGTTCTCGTTGCTTTCTTCCTTCACCTGCGTGGTCGGCGTATCGAAGTTGTACACCAGGAAGTCGTAGGTACCGAAGCTGATGTTCATCGTACCGCTGAGCACCTGGTTGCCCTCTTCGTCGTAGGTCTTGTTGGAAATGAAGCTCTGCGACATCAGGTTCTTCGACGTGGGGTCATAGACCATCACGCGCATCATGTCGGTGTTCAGGTCAGGAATCGGAATCTTATCGTTGTAGATATCCGTAGTCACGTTCGAGACAGCCTTGATGTTGACCTCGACGCGGATGCGGACGGCGTCCTCCGGGTCCACGAGGGGACGGCGGTGGCAGGCGGCTGCTACGGTCAGGGCCAGAGCGGCGAGGATGATGCGCATCAGTCTATTCATCACGCACCTCCTTGTCTTTGCGGGTCGGTATGTTGATCGGCACCACGAGGCTGATCTTCGCCTTCGTAGGACCGAAATAAGATACCTTTCCGGTGTTGTACTTGTCCCGGATCAGCTTGTCGTAATCGCCCGAAGGCTGATAGTGCCGGTAATCGGACTGGAGATAACCCACGGACAGGCTGAATTCCAGGTTGACTTTCTTCTTGCGGCCGATCGGCATCGCATAGCCGGCCGTAAGGCCCCCGGACCAGTATTCGCCCTGGTAGTTGATCTTGCGGTCCAGCTGGAAGTCGTATTTGGAAGACATCGCATACAGGCCTCCGAACCAGCCACGGAGCTTTTCGGTGCCGTTGACGTCCCAGGGCTTCAGCCAGACACGGCCTTCGATGCCCATCTCCCACATCTGGAAGCAATATTTGTTGCCGGTTTCCCACCACGGGAAAACATCTTCCACCATCACGGAGTAGCGGTTGGCGATCGGCACCTCCACCTCGAAGTTGAGGGCGGTCACGGCGTCGTACAGCAGGTTGGTTTTCAGCGCCGCGATCGTCTTGTAGTTCTTGCGGACGGGCTGGGAAATGACCGTATCGACCGGGGCGGGGATGATGACCGGAGGGACGACTGTCACGACCGTATCGACCGGGGCGGCGGTGGTGTCGGCCGGGGCGACGAGCGTATCGGCAGGAGCGGCCGTCGTATCGGCGGGCGGCAGGACGATGACTGTGTCGCGGGGCTCGACGGTACGGACCGTATCCGCCGGCTGGACGGCTGTCGTATCGGCCTCCGTTTCTTGCGCGGAAACGCCGCTATGCAGCACGATGCTGGCGTAGCGGAACTGACGGAAATACTTGGCATACAGCCGTTTGTACTCAGGCAAGGCCTGCAGCATCCTCTCTTTGGCATCGGGCGCCCGGTCGGAGTCGATGATCTCCAGGATATGCTCCCGGGACGTGTCGCTCAGGCGGCTGTCCGTCGTGATGGCCTCCCGCAGGTCGTCCCAGGCCTCGGCGTCCGGGTGGATGGTGACCCGGCCCTTGATGGCGGGGTATTTCCACTCGAGGTACTTGCGGAGGGATTCGGCACGGCGGCGGGAAAGGCCCAGGTTGTAGTTCCAGTTGCCTTCCGGGGAAGAGTAGGAAATGACGTCGATCTGATCCTCCTGATCGAGCGCACCGCGGGTGGCCAGGCTGTCCAGGGCGGCGAAGGTGTCCGCGTTGCCCATGTAGTCGGCCATCAGCGTGGCGTTGTCGAAAGGATAGTAAACGCGCAGATTATGCGTCTGCTGCGCGTGCGCGTAAGAAAAAAGAACGCCCGGCAACAGCATGGCCAGCACCGCGACGAGCCGGAAGGCTTTCGCGGAGAGCAGGTCATTCATGTGGGCGAACCAATTCATCGAAACTAGGGTTTTTTCTTATGCGTTCAAAAAATTCGTTTTACACGTTTCGGCTGCAAAGATACGACAAATATTTTTATCTTCTAACAATTGTCATGATTTCTTTTTAAAATTATTCTTAATTCATGATTTCTTTTGATAAAAATTATGAATTCGGAAAATATTTCACTTTTTGTACCTAAATCGTTTTATTGTGATACTTTTTGTGGCTATATATAAATAATAATAGGTCAATTTACCCCCCCCCTATGGAAAGTATGCCCCCTCGTACTGTGTAGAGCCATTTTTCAAGAATCAAAAAAAATTATAGATTTTTTAACAATTATTTGCTGAATTCAAAATTTTTGCATACCTTTGCTCCCGAGGTCCGGTATTACGGCCAAACACCCTAAATACCTATATTATGACAAGCAAACGGATCATACGATATTTGCTGGCAGCAGCCTTCGGGGCGGCTCTCCTGGCCTGTTCCAAGGTGGGCGATGACATGCCCCAGCGCAAGGAAGAGCCCCGCAGACAGAAGATCGATTTCGAGGTCAAGGTTTCCCGTGACGGTAAGACGCTCTCCAATGATGATGCCAGTATTACCAAAGCGGCGGTAGAATCTGACGACAAAATCGCCACGATGGACAAAGACATCCCTTTCGGGCTAGTCGGTATCGACATGAATTCCGGTACGCTGCTGCTCGACAACGCTTCCGTGGCCAGCGACGGGGTGGGATACAGTGGCTATTTCGACAACGGCCTGTGGGAGGTGCCGAGCCCGATTACCCTCAGCGCCTATTATCCCTATGTAGATGATGTCGCGTATGGGGACGAGTACGGCTCCTATTCCATTCCCTTCACCGCAGCCGAGACCGAGGCCGGTCCGCTGGTGTCCAAGACGGTGGAGCGCGCGATCGACCAGCTCAATATGATTCCCCTGGAATTCCAGCATATTACCAACGATATCGGGTTCAAAATCTGCGATGCGACCCCGGATGCCGCCCTGCAGGGGCTGATCCACCTTCGCAAGCTGACGGCGACCAATGTGGCGCAGGCCGGCGTCTTCCTCAATGACCTGAAGATGAACCGCGGCCAGTGGCACAAGCAGGGATATTACCGTAAAATCGTGGTCTTCGAAGGGGATGCCAAGGTGGGTGTCGGTTCGGACAACGAAAAATTCGTCGGGTACAATACCTTGGAAGACCGCATGCGCGACAGCCATCGCTACTATTCCATCCCGGACGACATCGAAATCGGCAAGCAATGTGTCGAGGTCATCTATGACGTCGAGGGTTTCACCCACAACGGTTTCTATTATGAGCCGCTGAAAGAACAGGTCGCCAAGTATATGCTATACGGCCTGTTGCCGGACAATGTCTTCGCCTATGGCAAGCAATACACGTTCCACATAGGCCTCGACCTGAGTTCGGTCTATCACCAGATTACCTTCGCCCCCTCGGTCGGGGACTGGGAGACCAAGATTTACGAGAATAACGACGATTTCTGATGCTGTTGACCTTCTTGCTATTCCTCCCGGCTGCCGCCTGTTTGTTCTGGATGTTGGTCTTCGCCATGACCGCATCCAGAACAACCACGCTTGGGGTGCTGGAAGCGCTCTTGTTCTGCCTGGCCGTAGCCCTCGCGACGGATGCGGCCTATTCAACGCCTCAGATTTCTTTCCTGACGCGGTCCCGGATCACCATTCTTTCGCAGTTCGCATCCCCCTGTGTGCCCGCCGTGCTGCTGATGTACCTGCGTAAGGTGCGGTACCGAGCGGACTTCGCGCCCAAGGCCTTCATTTGGCTGATCATCCCCATCGCCTTGTTCTCGGGCACTTTCCTCCTGTCTTCTACCATAGGCTTGGAGGAAATCGCCGCTTTCATGGAACGCTTGTATGAGGAGGGGTATCCCGTCGTGGAAAGCCACCGCGGAAGTCCGCTTGCCGCCTATTTCTGGTGGGCCTTCGTGACCTATCGTGTCATCCTGATAGGCGGTGCCCTGTATCTGTTTGTCTATTGCGTGGTCAAGCGCAGGAAGGATAAGTTCAGCGTCCGGCATCTGCCGGGATTCCTCAAGGAAGGACAATCTCTCTGGATCATCGAACTGCTGTCCCTGCTGACGATGGTGTTTGTCCTCCTGCTGCTTGTCAAGATTGTGTTCCCTTGGAAACTTTTGCAGGCATACCCCTGGATTTCCCTGCTTTTCGCCGCCTTGTTCCTGGCGCTCTTGTTTATCTTCTGCTTCACGGCCTTGTTCAGCGCCCGGGATTATGTCACCCGCGAGGCGATGGACCGTGTAATGCGGTACAACTACGACGAGACGACCAAGGCCGAGGTGGTTGAAGCGATGATCGGCGATTTGCTGGAAGATGCTGAGGATGAAGCGCTTAACCGTATCCATGAGCGGATTGGCCGGAATCTGAAGGCGGTCGATCTGCCCCAGGCCAAGGAGGAAGACAGCACCCTGGCCGGCAACCTCTTCACGGCCGTGGCGAATTCCTGGGACGACGACAGCCTGCTGTCCCGCTTCCAGAACGTGATGCTGAACGAAAGGCTGTTCCTGCAGCCCGGACTGTCCCTGTCCGACGTCGCCGACAAGCTCCATACGAACAAGACCTATATCTCCAAAATGGTCAACAATACCTACAACGTGGGGTTCCCGGAACTGCTGAATATCCTTCGCGTAGATTATGCGGAGCAATATATCCTCAATCACCGCCATGCCAAGCAGTCCGAGATCGCCCAGGCCTGCGGATTTGTCAGCGCATCGTCGTTCAATATGATTTTCAAAAAGGTCGCCGGCGTGACACCGAAAGTCTGGCTGGCCGGTCACGAAGACAAGGAATCCCGTTAGCCCATGAGCATGAATAAGTTTACTACAGAAGATTTATCGCGTTACAATATACTCATCGTGGACGACGTCCCGCTCAATCTCATCCTTGTCCAGAAGATGCTGTCCATGTTCAATTTCCGGGTCCGTACGGCCGCCAACGGTTTGGAGGCGATGCGGGAGATCCTCTCGGAGAAGCCGGACCTGATCCTGCTCGACCTGATGATGCCGCTGATGGACGGCTTCGAGGTGATTACCCGGGTACGCGAGCGTGAAGAGCTGAGCGACATCCGCATCGTCGTGCTGTCCGCCCTGGGCAGCAACGAGGACATCGTCCGCAGCTATGAACTCGGCGCCAATGATTTTATCTCCAAGCCGATTATCCTGGAAAAGCTCGTCAATACCGTGGCTACGCAGTTCCAATTGATCGAGTGTGAGCGCAAGTAGCCGAATTTCAATTTTGTAACATCGCGGTGCGCGTAAAGGGAAGGGGATGGTCCGAATGTCGGGGCCATCCCCGTTTCCTGTCGGGTCCCCAGGCCAAAATATTGGAAATTCCCGCAAAGATGCGTACATTTGCAGGATTTTGGTGACATGCCCGCAGGCCGCATCGACGGCCGCCGGCCGGTCCCGGAAAAAATGAGGAAAACAAGAAACCATTATATGACAGCTAAAGAAATCAGACAGAAGTACTTGGACTTCTTCGCCAGCAAGGGGCACACCATCGTTCCGTCTGCCCCTATGGTCATCAAGAATGACCCGACCCTGATGTTTACCAATGCCGGTATGAACCAGTTCAAGGATATCTTCCTGGGCAATACGGCCCCCAAGTTCAACCGGGCCACCGACAGCCAGAAGTGCCTGCGCGTAAGCGGCAAACACAATGACCTCGAAGCCGTGGGCCACGACGGCCGTCACCATACGATGTTCGAAATGCTCGGCAACTGGAGCTTCGGGGACTATTTCAAGACCGAGGCCATCGACTGGGCCTGGGAGCTCCTCACGGAGGTCTATGGCATCGACAAGTCCCTCCTGTATGCCACCGTGTTCGAAGGTAGCGAAGAGGACGGTACGAGCCTCGACGAAGAGGCCAAGGCCGCCTGGCTCAAGCACATGAGCGCCGACCATGTCCTGCTGGGCAACAAGCATGACAATTTCTGGGAAATGGGCGACACCGGCCCCTGCGGCCCCTGTAGCGAGATCCACATCGACCTGCGCAGCGCCGAGGAGCGTACCCAGGTGCCCGGCGCCAGCCTGGTCAATACCGACAACGACGAGGTCATCGAGATTTGGAACCTCGTGTTCATGCAGTACAACCGCAAGGCCGACGGCCACCTGGAGAACCTGCCGGCCAAGAACATCGATACCGGTATGGGCTTCGAGCGTCTGTGCATGGTCCTGCAGGGCAAGACCAGCAACTACGACAGCGATGTCTTCAGCGGCATGATCCACAAGATCGAGCAGCTCTCCGGCCACGCCTACCACGAGTCGCCCAAGACCGAGGTCGCCATGCGCGTGGTCGCCGACCATATCCGGGCCATCGCTTTCTCCATCGCCGACGGCCAGCTGCCTTCCAACGTCAAGGCCGGCTATGTCATCCGCCGCATCCTGCGCCGGGCCGTCCGCTATGGCTATACCTTCCTCGGCTTTGCCGAGCCTTTCCTCTGCCGCCTGGTTCCCCAGCTGGTGGACGACATGGGCGAGGCCTATCCCGAGCTGAAAGCCCAGCAGGCGCTCATCGAAAGCGTCATCAAGGAAGAAGAACTCGCCTTCCTACGTACGCTGGACCGCGGTATCCGCATGATGGACGACTACATGGCCAAGAGCCGTGAGACCAAGACCATCGCCGGAGCCGATGCCTTCGTCCTGTACGACACCTACGGTTTCCCGGTCGATCTGACCGAACTGATCGCCACCGAGAACGGCTATACCATCGACATGGACGGCTTCAACGCCGAAATGGCCAAGCAGAAGGAGCGCGCCCGCAACGCCACCGCCAACGAATTCGGCGACTGGGCGGAATTCATCCCGGGCGAGGAAGTAGCTTTCGAAGGCTATGATACACAGAAAGTTGAAGGCGCCCGCCTGCTGAAGCAGCGTACTGTCAAGCAGAAGAACAAAGTGCTCTACCAGCTGGTCTTCGACCGCACGCCTTTCTACGCCGAAATGGGCGGTCAGGTAGGCGACAGCGGCTATGTCCTCTCCGAAAGCGGGGAGCGCATCGCCATCCTGAACACGGTCAAGGAGAACAACCTGACGATCCATCTGGCCGAACGCCTGCCGGAGAATCCGAACGTGGCCTTCACCCTCTGCGTCGATGCGGAGCGCCGGCTGAAAATCACCAACAACCATACCGCCACCCACTTGCTGGACCAGGCCCTGCGCGAAGTGCTCGGCACCCATGTGGAGCAGAAGGGTTCCTTCGTCGGCCCGGACTATTTCCGCTTCGACTTCTCGCATTTCGCCAAGATGACGGACGAGGAGCTCGCGGCGACGGAAAAACGGGTCAACCAATTGATCCGCAGCAACTTCGCCCGCGAAGAGAAGCGGGATGCCACCATGGAGGAAGCCAACGCCATGGGCGCCATCGCCCTCTTCGGCGAGAAATATGGCGACAAGGTGCGCGTCGTGAAATTCGGCAGTTCCGTCGAGCTTTGCGGCGGTACCCATGCCGATGCCACCGGCCAGATCGGATACTTCAAGATCGTCTCCGAAGGGGCTGTGGCCGCCGGTGTACGCCGTATCGAGGCGGTGACCGGTGAAGCGGCGGAAGCCCTCGTCGCCGGCGTGATCGAAACGGTGAAGACGGCCCGCGCCTTCTTCAACAACGTGCCCGACCTCACCGGTGCGATCCAGAAGATGATCGAAGAGAACGGGACCTACAAGAAAGAATTCGAGGCCATGGCCAAGGAAAAGGCCGCCCAGTTTGCCAAGGCCGTGGTTGAACACGCCGAGCAGGTGGGCGGGGTGAAGGTGTCGAAATTCACGATGGACGCCGACCCGGCGCTGGTGCGTGAAGCGGCCCTTCGTCTCCAGAAAGAAGTTTCAGGCTTTGTTTTTGCAGGAGCCTTCGCCCATGAGGGCAAACCGAACCTCGTCCTGATGTATTCCGACGACCTGGTAGCCGCCGGCAAGCATGCCGGTAAGGACATCCGGGAGGCAGCGAAATGCATCCAGGGAGGCGGCGGCGGCCAGCCCGGTCTCGCCACGGCAGGTGGCAAGAACCTGGCCGGACTGAATGACGCCCTCGATAAACTCGTCGAATTGGCTACGGCCTAGCAGTCCATGAAAAAGCTCGACCAGTACCTCATCAAAGCCTACGTAGGACCGTTCCTCGCGATCCTGGTCATCGTCGTGTTCATCCTGATGATGCAGTTCCTGTGGGTGTATATCGATGAGCTGGTCGGCAAAGGCCTGTCCGTTTCCGTCATCCTGGAATTCATGATGTGGGGCGGCGCCACGATGCTGCCCCTGTCCATCCCGCTGGCCACCCTGCTGGCGGGCGTGATGACCATCGGCCAGCTGTCCGAGAACAGCGAGCTGATCGCCATGAAATCGGCAGGCATCTCCCTGGCCCGGGTCCTGCTTCCGCTGACGCTCGTGTCCTTTTTCCTGATCAGCGTCGGCGCCTTCTTCGTCGCCAACAACCTCGTCCCGGTGGCCTACAACAAGATTTACACCCTGCGCGAAGACATCCTGAAGACCAACCAGGAAATCAACATCCCGGTCGGCACCTTCTACGACGGCATCGAAGGATATACCCTCCGGATCGACGACCGCAACAAGAAGACGGGCATGATGTACGGGGTACAGGTCTATGACCATACAGGCGGGAAAGGCAGCACGGCGGAGACCCTCGCGGACTCCGCGATGATGTCGATGTCCAAGAACAAGGACTACCTGACCTTTACGATGTACCATGGCATCAGCTACCAGGAGGACAACAAGATGAACTACAAGGACACGGTGCTGAACCTCCAGCGCCTGGAGTTCAGTGTCGAGGAAATGATTATCCCCCTGAAGGGCTATGCCTTCGAAAAGACCTCCGACGCCAAATACGGCGACCAGGTCAATTCCCGCCGGCTGAGCCAGCTGACCCATGACAAGGACTCGCTGGACACCCACAAGGACTCCGTCGTCGCCAAGCAGCTCGAATCCTTCCGGGCGGACAAGGGTTTCCGCTTCAACAACCAGCTGGATACCTCTTTCCACCGCGATTTCGCGCCGATGCCGCTCGAAGACTTCGGCCATTGGCGCAACCGCTCCGAGGAACGCCGCGCCTACGAAGCCGCCCGTTCCCAGGCCCGCCAGAAGGTCGCTTCCCTGCAGAATGCGGGGGCGGACGTGGAGCAGTACAACTGGACCCTGCGCCGTACGGACGTCATGATTTACAAGAAGTTCGCGGGTGCCCTGGCCTGTCTGGTGATGTTCCTCATCGGGGCGCCGCTCGGCGCTTTCGTCAACCGTCGTACCGGCCTCGGGGCTTCGGCCATCATCGCCGCCCTCTTCTTTGTCATTTACTGGGTCGTGGATATCACGGGCGTCAAACTGGCCCGTGACGGCGCTGCCAGCGCCTTCAACGGGGTATTCATCTCGACGGGCGTCTTGTTGCCCGCCGGCCTGTACCTGACCTGGAAGGCGGTCCATGACTCGGCCATTTTCCACGCAGAAAGCTTTGCCGCCTGGTGGCGCAAGGCCAAATCCTTCATCATCGGAATGTTCAAGAAAACCAGAATCGTCTATTTCGGGACTCCGGAGTTTGCCGTCGCGCCGCTGGAGGCCCTCATTTCCGCCAAATACAAAGTGGTCGGCGTCGTGACCGTGGCCGACAAGCCCGTCGGACGCGGGCAGCAGCTCAGCGAGAGCGCTGTCAAGAAGTTTGCTGTGGCGCATGATATCCCTGTCCTGCAGCCGCTTAAGCTCAAGGATCCGGAATTCCTCCAGCAGCTGGCGGCCTTCAAGGCGGACCTCTTCGTCGTGGTCGCCTTCCGGATGCTGCCGGAAGAGGTCTGGGCCATGCCGCCCCTGGGCACGTTCAACCTCCATGCGGCCCTGCTGCCGCAGTACCGGGGTGCCGCGCCGATCAACTGGGCGCTCATCAACGGCGAACGCATGACCGGCGTGACGACCTTCTTGATTGACAAAGAGATCGATACCGGCAAGATCATCCTTCGCCAGGAGTGCCGTATCGAGGAGACCGATACGGCCGGCGACCTGCACGACCGCCTGATGCCGCTCGGTTCCGAACTGGTGCTCACGACGGTCCAGGGTCTCATCGAAAAGAGCGTCGAGACCCGCGTCCAGCGCAGTTTCATCCAGGGCTCCGAGGTGCTGAAACCGGCACCGAAGCTGAGCAAGGAACTCTGCCACATCGACTGGAACGCCCCGACGGTCCAGGTGTATAACCTCATCCGCGGCCTGAGCCCGTATCCGGCCGCCTGGACCGGCCTCGTCGGCCCGGACGGCAGCGTGACGCCTTTGAAGGTGTTCCAGACGGAGAAGGATATGACCCTGCACGGCACGCCCGGAAGCGTCATTTCCGACGGCAAGTCCTGCTTCGCCATCTGCACGGCCGACGGTGCCCTGCGCCTGACCGACCTGCAGCTTTCCGGCAAGAAACGCATGGATGTCAAGGCTTTTCTGGCCGGGTTCCGGGATCCGGAGCAATACAAGGCCGACGCCGGTACCTCCGCTGCCGTCATCGCAGCCGTCCGTGGTGCATAATGGCCAGCGCCGTCATCCTCGCCGACGGGGACTTCCCCCGCAAGCCCTATCCCCGCTATCTGCTGGATAGCGCGGACTTCGTCGTGGTCTGCGACGGGGCGTTGCGCCGCTGGGCCCGGGCCGTTCCCGGCCGCCGTCCGGATGCCGTCGTCGGCGATATGGATTCCCTTCCCGCGGCGCTGCGGCGCCGGTATGCCGATATCCTCCACCCGGAGGCGGAGCAGGACACCAACGACCTCAGCAAGGCCCTCCGCCACCTGCGTGCCCACGGCCCGGAAGTCTCTGAAATCCATATCCTTGGGGCCACCGGAAAACGGGAGGACCATACGGTCGGCAACCTTTCCCTGCTGATGGAATACGCCCGGCAATACGGCCTGACCGGCCTGTCGGCGCCCAGCCTGGACATGGTGAGCGATTATACCACGGCCTTCGCCGTTACGGATACCTGCACCCTGGCGGTCGGGGAGGACCGGAGTTTCTCCCTGCTGAGTCCGGACAACAGCCTCAGGATCCAGTCCCAGGGGCTGGTCTGGCCGACGGACGGGGTGGTCTTCGACAATTGGTGGAAGGCGACGCTCAACCGCGCCGACGCCCCCGTCGTTACCTTGACCTTCTCGCATCCCTCGCTGGCTTTGGTCATCCTTTCTTGACAATTTGCATATTTTTTGTTTACTTTGTATGACGGCCTTCATCGCCCGGCACGCTGCCGGACCCTGGCGGCCCGCACTGCGATGGCTGATTTTAAGAAATACAGGCTCAATCCCGAGACCCTGCTCTATGAAATGGAGCAGGTGCCGCTGCGTTCCCGTTTTCTGAAAATCGGCCTTTCCGTCCTGCTGAGCGCCGGACTTTTCCTCGTGTATCTGTGGCTCTTTACCTCCGTGCTCGGCTGGGAACTGCCCAAGACCACGATCCTGCGCAAGCGCAACGCCGAGTGGATTTCCCGCATGGAGATGCTGAACCGCCAGCTGGACCGCTGCGACGCCACCCTCGAAGGCCTGGAGCTGCGCGACAATGAGATTTACCGCAACATATTCGGTATGAACGAGATAGGCCCCGAAGTCCGGAATGCCGGCTTCGGCGGCATCAACCGCTATGCCCCCCTGGAGCAGCAAGGGGCCAGCGCCCTGCTCCTGCGTACGGAGATGCGCCTGGACGCCCTCATGAAAAAGGCTTATGTCCAGAGCCGTTCCTTCGACGACGTGGCCGCCCTGTCGCGCCGCGCCGGGGACATGGCCTCCTGCATCCCGGCCATCCCGCCGCTGATGACGGACCCTTCGACCTATCGCCTGTCCAGCCCCTTCGGCTACCGGAGCGACCCCCTGAACGGCAGCATGAAACTCCACACCGGCATGGACTTCGCCTGCAAGCCGGGCAATTCGGTCTATGCCACCGGCGACGGCGTCGTGGAGACGGTCCGTTTCGAGCTCTTCGGCTACGGCAATTCCGTCATCATCGACCATGGCTTCGGCTACAAGACCCGCTATGCCCACATGAAGAGCATCTATGTGACCGAAGGCATGAAAATCAAGCGGGGCGAATGCATCGGCGAGACCGGCAATTCCGGCCGGACCTCAGGCCCGCACCTGCACTATGAGGTGTTCTACCGCAACAATTTCGTCAATCCCGTCAATTACATGGACCTGACGATGAGCATGGAGGAATACCGGCAGATGACGCAGAAGGCGGCCGCCGAATCTTCCAACCTGATGATCAAACCCCACCAGCGCATCAAGCTATGACCCGATACGAATTCGACAAAGAAAGTTTCAGCTTCCGCAAGGCCGGACAGTCGGTCGGCAGCGTGCTGTGGCGCGTGGTCAAGTGGCTGATCGCCAGTTTCTCGCTGGCGGCCTTGTACTATGTGGTCATCGCGCTGCTGGTCAGCACCGACACGGAGCGCAAGCTGCTCCGGGAGAACCGCCAGTACGAGAAGGCCTGGGAAGGATTGCAGGAGAAGCAGCGCCTGGTCAGCGAGAACGTGACCGGACTTACCCAGCGGGACGATGCGATATACGGGGAAATCTTCCATACGCGGGCCCCGCGTCTGGACCCGGCCGGAAGTCTGACCCTGCTCTCAGGAGAAGACCCTGCCGCGGAGGGCAATACCGTGGCCGCCACGGCGGTCAAGGCCGGCCAGCTGCGGGCTGCGGCCGCTTCGGTGGAGCGCAATTTCCTGGCGATATCCGCCAGCATGGCCGCCCGCAAAGGCAAGATCCCGCCCATGCACGTCCCGGTGGACCACCTGACCTATGCCCAGACGGGCGCGGGGACCGGGCTGCGCCTGAGCCCCTTCTACAAGGTGCCTGTCCAGCATAATGGGCTGGACCTGGTGGGCGGACAGGGCGAACCCGTCTATGCGGCCGCCGCCGGTACGGTGAGCGAGGTGACCCATTCGGGCAAGGGTCTGGGGAATGTGGTGGAAATCGACCACGGGAACGGCTATGTGACCCGGTACGGCCACCTGGCGGACATCACCGTGTCCAAGGGCCAGCGGGTGTCACGGGGCAAGAAAATCGCCGAAATCGGCATCTCGGGCAACTCCTTCGCCCCGCATCTGCACTTCGAGGTGCTGCACGACGGGCAACCTTCCGCCCCGGAGAACCATTTCTTCGCCACCCTGGACCCGGAAGATTACGCCCGTGTCGCCTATATGGCCTCCAATACGGAACAATCATTGGATTAGCACAGATATGGAAAAGTATCTCTACACCATCGGCGAAGCCGCCCAGGCCATCGGGGAAAGCCCTTCCCTGGTGCGTTTCTGGACCACCAGCTTCCCCAAGTACCTGAAACCGCACCGCAACGCCAAAGGCAACCGGCTCTATACCCGGGAGGAAATGGACGTGCTCAAACAGCTTCACCTGCTGATCAAGGGCAAAGGCATGACTCTGGAAGGGGCGGCCAAGTCCCTGGCGGCCGACCGGCGCAGCGTGGAGGACCGCGTGAAGGCCCTGGATGCGCTGAAAGCCGTCCGGGCCCAGCTCGAAGAAATCCGCGCCGGGCTATGAGGGTAGGGGATGTTGTGGCGGCCGTTGAGGGATTCGCTCCGGCCTCCGTCCAGGAAAGTTGGGATAACAGCGGGCTGATCATCGGCTCGCCCGCGGACGAGGTCCATGGCGTGCTCGTCGGCTTCGACTGCACCGCTGCGCTGGTGGAAAAGGCCAGGCAGGCGGGCTGCGACATGATCGTCACCCATCATCCGTTGATTTTCAAGGGCATACGCCGGATTACCCCGGAAGACCCGGTCGGAGAGGCCGTCATGCTGGCCATCCGTTACGGAATCGCGGTCTATGCCGCCCACACATCGGCCGACAAGGTATCCGGCGGCGTAAGCTGGGCCATGGCCGGCCGGCTGGGCCTTCAGAATACCTGCTGCCTGGACCCGGAGGGCGCGCCGTCCCCGGAAGGGCAGACCGGCCTGGGCGTCCTCGGAGACCTGCCCGAAGAGATGTCCGGCGAACAGGCCCTGGACTATGTCAAGACGTGTTTTTCGCTGAAAGTCCTGCGCCATTCCCGTCCGGTGGAACGGGTGCGCCGGGTGGCGCTGTGCGGCGGCTCCGGCGGCTCGTTGATCGCCACGGCCCTCGCCAGCGGCGCTTCGCTGTACATCAGCGGCGACATCACCTATCACCAGTTCTTCACCCCGCGCACTTTCATGATCGCCGACATCGGCCATTTCGAGAGCGAAATCGACATCGTCGGCATCCTGGCCGGGGAAATTCGACGCAGACTGCCGTCCTTGGCCGTCCATGCTGATGCTGCGCCGGAAAATCCGGTCTTCTGGCGGTAAGTTCTTTCCTAATACAGAAAAAATTCGTACCTTTGCAGATCGCACCGTCTTCCCCGTCCGGGGGGCGGATGCAGGAAGAAAAAATATACGTATATCAAATATGGCAACAAAGAAAGTAAAGAAAGTCGAGACCCCGATCGATCAGCGGGAGACCTTCGTATCCATCCAGAAGAATTTCGCCGATTCCGACGTCAATGTCGGCGAAAAGCTCAAGGTCCTCTACGACCTCCAGAAGGCCGATACGGCCATTGACAAGATTCTTCAGCTGCGCGGCGAACTGCCCGCCGAGGTGGAGACCCTTGAGAAGGAAATCGCCGAGATCGAGGCGACAAACGCCCGCATCCTCCAGTTCATCGACGGGATGACCCAGACCATCAACAACTGCAAGCAGGATATCCTCGACTGCGACAACCAGATCACCAAATACCAGAAGCAGATCGAGAACATCGCCAACAGCCGCGAGTTCGACTCCCTGAACAAGGAGGTGGAGAACCAGACCCTGCTGCGCCAGATCGCCGAAAAGCACATCGGCGAGGCCAAGACCAAGATCATGGAGGCCCGCAGCGACATCGAGTACAACAACGATATGATCTCCATCCGCCAGGCGGACCTGCAGGCCAAGCAGGAGGAACTCGCCAATATCTCCCAGGCCACTTCCAAGGAGGAAGCCCGTCTGCAGGAGGAGCGCGAGGCCTGTGCGAGCAAGATCGACGCCCGGACCATGAGCGCTTACGAGCGCATCCGCGCCAGCGTGAAGAACCACCTCGCCGTGGTGCCGGTCTATAACAACAACGCCTGCGGCGGTTGCTTCAACACGATCATCCCGCAGCGCCTGGTCGATATCGCTTCCGGACGCAAGCTGATCATCTGCGAGCATTGCGGCCGTATCATCGTCAATCCGGACGCCGAATAGTCCGGCTTGCCGCCTGAATCGTAAAGGATCTTATTGACTGCTATGGCTGAGCGTACTTCCGGCAAGAAAAAAGGGCAGGATGTCAATCTGGACACCCTGGGCCTGGAAATGGGCAACCGTCCGCCCCAGGCTATCGACTTCGAAGAAGCCGTCCTGGGTGCGCTGCTCATCGAACCCGGCTGCGTCGATGAGGCGATGGAGGAACTGACCCCTTCGTGCTTCTACGACCCCCGGCACCGGACCATTTTCGAGGCGATGGTCAAGCTCGTCAACGAGCATGTCGCCCTGGACCTGCTGTCCGTGTCGCAGAAACTCTCTTCGCAGGGCCAGCTCGAAGAAATCGGCGGAGCGGTACGGCTTGCGGCGCTGTCGCAGAAAATCGGAGCGGCCGCGCATATCGAGTATTATATCAAGATCCTCAAGCAGAAGAACATCCAGCGCGACCTCATCACGGCCTCCTTCGATATCCTGAAGAATTCTTACGACGATTCAGTCGATGTCGATGACCTCATCGACATGTCCCAGTCCAAGATTTTCGCGGCGATCCAGAACAGCGTCAAGAAGGATGTCCAGGAAATCGGTTCCGTCATCAAGACGGCGATGGACGATGTCGAGCGGATGCAGTCCCAGTCCGGCCTGAGCGGCGTGCCTTCGGGCTATCCCTCCATCGACCGGATCACGATGGGCTGGCAGCCTTCCGACCTGATCATCCTGGCCGCCCGTCCGTCCGTGGGTAAGACCGCGTTCGCCCTCAATATCGCCCGCAACGCCGCCGTCGATCACAACATGCCGGTGGCCGTCTTCTCCCTGGAAATGCCGGCCATCCAGCTGGCCAAGCGTCTGATGACCTCGGAATCCGGCCTGCCCGCCGAGAAGATCAAAGGCGGTCAGAAACTGGAGCCTTACGAGTGGGAACAGCTGGAATTCAAGCTGAAAGCCTTGTCCAAGGCCCCGCTGTACGTGGACGATACCCCGAGCCTTCCGATCATGGAGTTCCGCACCAAGGTTAAGCGCCTGGTCAAAAGCAAGGGCGTGCGCCTGGTGATCGTGGACTACCTCCAGCTGATGCAGGGGCCCGCCGAACTGCGCGGCATGCGCGAGCAGGAAGTGGCGGCCATCTCCCGTACCCTGAAGGCGACGGCCAAGGAACTGAACGTGCCGATCATCGCCCTCTCGCAGCTTTCGCGAAACGCCGTCCAGCGCAGCGGAAGCAATGGCAAGCCGCAGCTCAGCGACCTGCGTGAGTCCGGCGCCATCGAGCAGGATGCCGATATGGTTATCTTTGTCCATCGTCCTGACTATCTGGGACTTGCGGAGACCCCGGACGGCAAGGAGACCACCGAGATCATCATTGCGAAGCACCGTAACGGCGAGACCGCCGACATTCCGATGCGCTTCAAGAGCGAACTGGTTCGTTTCGTCGAACTGGACGATACGCTGATCAACCAGTCCGAGTCCTATATGTCCGCTTCCAGCCCGGCCCTGGACCAGTCTTCCGGTCTCGGAGGATACGATATGGGCTATGCGCAGGGCGGAGAATTCGGCAGTTCTGAATTCCAGTAGCGGCTTCGGTATGGATTTGGTATAGTACGGAGTTATGAAACGGATATTCATTACCTTTATGCTTGCGCTGCTGCCGCTGTGGCTGCCGGCGCAGAGCCTGCCGGTACGGGGCGGGGGAGAGACCCTTCCGTTCCGGGGAGGCGAGAGTTTCAAGTACAAACTCCACTACCAGTGGGGCATCATCAATTCGGATGTCGCCTATGCCACCATCAGTGTCGATAGCACCGTGTATGCGGGGCAGAAGGCCTTTTCCGCCCGGATTTTCGGGCAGTCTTCCAAGTTCTACGACACCTTCTTCAAGGTGCGGGAGGACTTCCGGAGCACTTTCACGCCCGCTCTGGTGCCGCTGCATTTCTACCGCGACACCCGCGAAGGCAACTGGGCCTGCAAGAACGACGTCAAGTACAACTGGGCGGCCGGAACGGTCGAATCCCGGGTGGAGAATTCCGCCCAGGAGCCTTTCACCAAGACCCTCCCCATCCAGCCCGGCACCTGCGACATCACCAGCATGGTCTATATGATGCGCGACGTGGACGTGGCCCGGCTGACGGTCGGCCAGCGCTACATCGGCACGATGATGCTCGACAACGAGACCTTTACGATGGCCATGACCTACAAGGGCATCGAGACATTCAAGGACAAAGCCCTCGGCGTGGTCGAGGTCCTGCGTTTCGCCGTCCGGCTGAATGCAGGCGAGACCTTTGACACCAAGGAGGATCTCATTTTCCTGTTCACCAACGATGCGAACCGCATCCCGGTCCGCTTCGAGGCGCCGTTCAAATTCGGCGCGGTGTCCGGGCGGCTGATTTCCTGCGAAGGCTTGAAATACCCCGTGGAATACGGCCGGAAAAAATAGATGGAATCGGTCTCACACAGCGGCGTCATCCGTTCCGTCGGTCCTGAAAAGACCGTGGTGGAAATCCTTTCGCAGTCCGCCTGCGCCTCCTGTCATGCACAGGGGCTGTGCACTGCGGCCGACGCCGTGACGAAGGCTGTCGAGGTCCCTTCCGCACCGGGCTTCCAGGTGGGCGAGACCGTGACGGTGCAGCTCCGCGAATCGATGGGATTCCAGGCGGTGCTGCTTTGTTATGTCATCCCGGTGCTGCTCCTGCTGGGCATTGTCGTAGGCCTGTCCTACACCTCCCTGCATGAGCTGTGGGTCGGGCTGGCCGGCGTGGCTGCCGTGGGGCTTTGGTATGGTGTGCTGTGGCTGCTGCGCGGCCACATCGCCCGGGACTATGTTTTCACGATGGAAAAAATAAAACGATAAGCTTATGAGTCAAACAATTATCTGGACCATCGCCATCCTCACCGTGTTGGGGCTGCTGCTAGCGATTATCCTCTGGTTCATCGCGGAGCGCTTCAAAGTGGTGGAAGATCCGCGCATTGACGAGGTGGAGAAGGTGATGCCGGGTGCCAACTGCGGCGGCTGCGGATTCGCGGGCTGCCGCGCTTTCGCCGATTCTGCGGTGAAGGCTCCCAATCTGGACAACCATTACTGCCCCGTCGGCGGGAATGAGGTGATGCAGAAAGTCGCCGCCATCCTCGGCCACGAAGTCAAGGAGAAAGCTCCGATGGTGGCCGTGGTCCGTTGCAACGGCACCTGTGAGGCCCGTCCGACCGTCAACGATTACGACGGCCTGGCCTCCTGCAAGGTGAAAGCCGCGCTGTATGCGGGGGATACCGGTTGCTCCTTCGGCTGCCTGGGCTGCGGAGACTGCGTGAACGCCTGTACGTTCGGTGCGCTGTCGATGGATCCCGTCACCGGCCTGCCGGTGGTGGACGAGACCAAGTGTACCGCCTGCGGCGCCTGCGCCAAAGCCTGCCCGAAGGGCATCATCGAGCTGCGGCCGAAGGGTCCGCGCGGCATGCGCATGTACGTGAGCTGCGTCAACAAGGACAAGGGCCCGGCCGTGAAGAAGGCCTGCGCCAATGCCTGCATCGGTTGCAGCCTCTGCGAGAAGACCTGTACCCACGGCGCCATCGTGTTCGAGAACAACGTGGCCTATATCGATCCGTCCAAGTGCAAGCTCTGCCGCGAATGCGAGGCATTCTGCCCGACCGGCGCGATCCATGCCGTCAACTTCCCCAAGCCGCTGGACGCCGCGGCCGTCAAGGCCCGCGTACAGGAACGTAAGAAGAAGGCCGCCGAGGCCGCTGCCGCCGCCAAGGCTGCGCAGGAAGCCCCGGCCAAACCCATAGAAAAGGAGGCATAAGTATGAACAGGACCTTCTCCATCGGCGGAGTCCATCCGCACGACAGCAAGATTTCCCGGGAGTGCGCCATCGAGCCCCTTCCCATTCCGGAGACCGTCTGGATCTCCGTCGCCCAGCATATCGGCGCACCGGCCAAGCCCATCGTGGCCGTCGGTGACACCGTCAAGGTCGGTCAGCCCATCGCGGAGCCGGGCGGATTCGTTTCCGCGTATATCCATTCCTCCGTGTCCGGCACCGTCAAGTCCATCGCTCCGCGCAAGGACCTCGCCGGCAATGCCCAGCTGTGCATCGAAATCCAGGTGGAGGGCGACGAGTGGCTGGAAAGCATCGACCGTTCCGATATCCTGAAGACCGATTTCACCGATGACAACAAGGCCATCGTGGAGAAAATCCGTCAGGGCGGCGTGGTCGGCCTGGGCGGCGCAACCTTCCCCACCCATGTGAAGCTGACCCCGCCTCCGGGCAAGGTGTGCGAACGCCTGATTATCAACGGATGCGAGTGCGAACCTTACCTGACCTCCGACTACAGGACCCTGCTCGAAAAAGGGCGTGAAGTCGTGGTCGGAACGGCCATCCTCAAGCAGGTGCTGGGCGTGGATACGGCGACGATCGCCGTGGAAGAGAACAAGCCCGAGGCCATCGCCTATCTGAACAAGCTGCTGCCGGAAATGCGCAAGATTTCCACCAAATATGCCGGCATCTCCGTGATGAGCCTGCGCAAACGCTACCCGCAAGGGGGTGAGAAACAGCTGATTGATGCCGTCATGCATCGCCAGGTGAAGTCCGGCGGCCTGCCCATCGACGTGGGCGCCGTCGTGCAGAACGTGGCCACCGCCCTGGCCGTCTATGATGCCGTGCAGAAGAACAAGCCGATCATCGACAACTCCGTGACCGTCACCGGTGAGTGCTTCCCCCGCCAGGCCAACCTCCTGGTGCGTGTCGGCACCCCGCTGCAATATATCATCGATTACCTGGGCGGATTCCCGGCGGAAGCCGTCAAGGTCATCAGCGGCGGCCCGATGATGGGCAAGGCCATCTCCAACCTCGACGCCGCGACGGTCAAGGGCACTTCCGCCCTGCTGTTCCTGACGGAAAAACAGACCCGCCGCGCCCCCGAGAGCAACTGTATCCGCTGCGGCCGCTGCGCCGAGGCCTGCCCGATGGGTCTGGAGCCCTTCCTGCTCAACCCGCTGGCCCGCGCCGGCATGACGGACGAACTGGAGAAGAACGCCGTCCAGGATTGTATCGAATGCGGCTGCTGCCTGTACAGCTGCCCGGCCAATATCCCGCTGCTGGACAGCATCCGCCAGGCCAAGGCCCAGGTGATGGGCATCCTGCGCGCGCGTGCCGCCGCCGCGAAAGCCGCTGCCGGTAAATAGATTGTTAAAAATTGCATACAGATATGAACAGATTATTGGTTTCACCTTCACCGCACATCCACGCACCCGTGTCCACCCGGTCCCTGATGCGTGATGTCGTGATCGCCCTGATGCCGGCCGTGCTTGTCTCCGTGGTCTTCTATGGCTGGAGCGAACTGCTCGTGCTGGGTGTCAGCGTCGCGTCCTGCGTGCTGCTGGAATACCTGGTGACCCGTTTCCTGATGAAAAAGCCGTCCACGATCGGGGACTTGTCCGCCGTCGTGACCGGTATCCTCCTGGCCCTGAACCTGCCTTCCACGACGCCGTGGTGGGTGGTCTTCATCGGTGCCGTCATGGCCATCTGCGTGGCCAAGATGACCTTCGGCGGACTCGGGCAGAATGTTTTCAACCCGGCCATCGCCGGCCGCGTGTTCCTGCTCATCTCCTTCCCGACCTACATGACCCATTGGGAAATGCCGAAGGGCCTTTTCGGTGCGGACGCCGTGACCGGCGCCACTCCGTTGGGCGTCGTCAAGGAAGGGCTGCTGCAGGGCGGCAAGCTTTCCGAACTGATTTCCCCGGATTATCTCCAGATGCTGCTGACCAACATCGGCGGTTCCGCCGGTGAGATTTCGGCACTGGCCCTGCTGGCCGGTTTCGTCTATCTGCTGGCCCGCCGGGTCATCCGTCCGCACATCACCCTGTCCATCTGGGTGACCGTGGCCGTCGTAGCCCTGGTCTTCTGGCTCGTCAATCCGGAGCGTTTCACGGGCCCTGTCTTCAACCTCCTCACCGGCGGTATGATCCTGGGTTCCTGCTTCATGGCCACGGATTACGTCACCTCGCCGATGAGCGTCCTCGGCGGCATCATCTATGGCGTCGGCATCGGTTTCATCACGATGATGATCCGCTATTTCGGCAGTTATCCGGAAGGCATGTCCTTCGCCATCCTGCTGATGAACGCGGTGGTGCCGCTCCTGAACCGGGCGTTCCACCAGAAAAAATACGGGAGGGCATAATATGGCAGTCAAATCCAATCTTGTCAACATGGCGGTGTGCCTGCTGGTCACCTGCCTCGTTTGCTCCGCCATCCTCGCGGGCGTCTATGCGGTCACGGCGGCTCCCATTGCCGAGACCAACGCCAAGTTGCTGCGTGCCTCGATCGGTGCGGTGCTCCCGGAAGGGGGCGAACTCTCCGATGCGCAGTCCCTTACCGTCGGCGGCCAGCCTTCCGAGTATTACACCCTCTCCGAAGACGGCTCCGTCAAGGCCTATGCCGTGAAATCCACGGTCGTCGGTTTCGGCGGTCCGCTCACCCTGATGGTGGGTCTGACCCCGGAAGGCGTCGTCTATAATACTTCCGTCCTGTCCCACCAGGAGACGCCCGGCTTGGGCGCCAAGTGCAATACGGACGAGAAGTTCATGGCCCAGTGGAAGGGCTTCGATACCGCGCAGAAGATCCTGAAAGTGAAGAAGGACGGAGGTGACGTCGATGCGATCACCGCCTCCACGAT
Source organism: Bacteroidales bacterium (assembly GCA_017471025.1). GTDB lineage: Bacteria > Bacteroidota > Bacteroidia > Bacteroidales > UBA932 > Cryptobacteroides. The sequence continues at coordinate 23,816 of JAFUWX010000035.1, read as the reverse complement.
CACTTCCCGGGCCTATGCCACGGCTATCCAGAATGCCCTGGACGCGATCAAGGGCGTCGCTTCCGACGCTGTCTCCGGCGCATCTGTCAAACCTGAAAATACGGAGGACCCGAGCGATGAGTAAATGGCAACTGATTACCAAAGGACTGGTCAAGGACAATCCGACCTTCGTCCTGCTCCTGGGCATGTGTCCGACCCTGGCCACGACTACGTCGGCCATCAACGGACTCAGCATGGGTCTGGCGACCCTCTTTGTACTGGTCCTGTCCAACATGGCCATTTCCGCCATCGCCCCCGTGGTGCCGGACAAGGTCCATATCCCCGTCTATATCGTGGTCATCGCCACCTTCGTGACGCTGCTCCAGTTCCTGATGCAGGCCTATACGCCTGATATCTATGCGACCCTCGGCCTGTTCATCCCGCTGATCGTGGTGAACTGCATCGTCCTCGGCCGTGCGGAGGCCTTCGCCAACAAGCACGGCGTGCTGGATTCCGCCTTGGACGGCCTGGGCGTCGGACTCGGTTTCACCCTGTCCCTGACGGTTCTCGGCCTGGTCCGTGAGCTGCTGGGCAGCCTGTCTGCCTTCGGCTGGAAGATTCCTGGCACCGGCGACGGCATGCTCGCTTTCGTGATGGCCCCCGGCGCCTTCCTGTGCCTGGGTTACCTGATGGTCCTGTTCAACAAATTCATCGCCAAGAAGTAGTATGGAGATCTTGCTTATCATCGTATCCGCGATATTCGTCAACAATATCGTCCTGGCCCAGTTCCTCGGCATCTGCCCCTATCTGGGCGTGTCCAACAAGCTCTCGACGGCCTCCGGCATGTCCCTGGCCGTATGCTTCGTGATTACCCTGTCCACGCTGGTGACCTACCTGCTGAACAAGTACCTGCTGCTGCATTTCCACCTGGAATTCCTGCAGACCATCGCCTTCATCCTGGTGATCGCCGCCCTCGTGCAGATGGTGGAGATCGTCCTCAAGAAGGTCAGCCCCTCGCTGTATCAGGCCCTGGGTATCTTCCTCCCGCTGATCACCACGAACTGCGCCGTGCTCGGCGTGGCCATCAACGTGGTCACCAAGGAGTTCACCTTCGGTCTCCCTTCCCACATGCTGGGCTTGGGCGAAGCGGTCCTCTATGCCTTCGCGACCTCCCTGGGTTATGGCCTGGCCATGGTCCTGTTCGCCGGTCTGCGTGAGCATCTCGCCCTGTGCAACGTTCCCAAGGCTTTCAAGGGTGTTCCGATCGCCCTGATTACGGTCGGCATCCTGGCCATGGCGTTCATGGGCTTCTCCGGAATAGCATAAACTTTTGTGTATTAAAACTTTATAGTATTATGAAAAAGTCTTTGATCATTATCCTCGCAGCGTTGGCCCTCTCTCTGACGGCCGCTGCTCAGCCCAAGGCCATCGGTATCCGTGGCGGTCTCGGCGGTGAACTTTCCTATCAGCACTATCTGGGTGGTGAGAACTTCCTGGAAGTCGATGGCGGTATTTTCGGTTACAACTCCCTGGCGATTGTCGCCGCCGCTACGTACAACTTCATGATCGTCCGTCCCGACTGGACGCCGCGCGGTGAGTGGGGCTTCTATGCCGGTCCCGGTGCCGCCCTCGGTACATGGACGGATGGTTCCAACTCCGCTTTCAACCTGGGTGTCGGTGCGCAGGTCGGTCTGGAATACACCTTCTGGTTCCCGCTGAACATTTCCATCGACGTACGGCCTATGTGGGGCTTCATGTCCCATGGCCTGTATGGTAGCTATGCCGCTCTGGGTTTACGCTATGCGTTCTAAGCGTTTTATCCTGATTATCCTGTTGGCTCTCGGTCTCGCTGCGACGGCTTCCGCCCAGTATCCGAGAGCCTTCGGTTTGCGGGGCGGCTATACCCTGGAGGCCAGCTACCAGCATTTCCTGGGCGACCCCCATTTCCTGGAGGTGGACCTGGGTCTGGACCTGGTCGGTCAGCGGGGTTTCCGCCTGGCAGGTACCTATAACCTGGTGCTTGCCCGCCCCTCCTGGGCGGGTGGGGACTGGACCTGGTACCTGGGGCCCGGCGTCGTGGCGGGCTATGTCTATCACCACAAAGACGCGGAACATGCCGGCGTCGCCGTGGCGGCCTGCGCCCAGCTGGGCGTGGAATACGCTCCGTTCAAGCATCTGGGCATCTCCCTGGATATCCGTCCGATGTACGGCTGGCATTTCAAGGAGAAGCAGGCGTATATGGCCGGCGGCATCGGATACATGCTGATTCCGAATCTCGCCATCCGGTTCCTTTTCTGATTCTCCCATTTGGCAGAGTGAGCGGGGCATTTGGCTGAATCGGTTTTGCCGTTTCCTCCGGATGCCCCATCTTTGTACAGGAGCCGGCATAGGCTCCCTTGATGTACAACTTTTTTAATACCTGAGCATTATGAAAAAGACAACCTTACTCTGCATCCTGTCGGTTGCCATCCTGGCAGCCGCCTGCTCGGGCATGGATATCACGGTCGATACCGTGTCATCCGGCAAATCCGGTTCGGAGGTCTCCGAGGCCGGAATCTCCTGGCCTGCCTCCAGTTACACGGCCACCCTGGGCGAGGCTTTCACCTCCCCGGTCCTGACCAATCCCAATTCCCTGACCGTCACCTATAAATCGAGCAACACAGACGTAGCGACCATCGATGACGATGGCGAAGTGACCCTCGTGGCGGTCGGTTCGACGACGATTTCCGCCGTCTTTGCAGGGACATCCCAATACACGGCCGCGACCGTGACCTATACCCTGATTGTCAATGAGGACAGCGTCGATAAGGAAGATGTCGAGATATCCTGGCCGGAGAATGAGTATTCTGCCGTCCTGGACGAGGCTTTCGAATCTCCCGTGCTCAACAACCCTTCCGGCGTAGCGGTGACCTACACTTCCAGCGAAGAGAGCGTGGCGACCGTTGATGAAGACGGCACCGTCCTCCTGGTGGGCGCAGGCCGTACCTACATCACCGCCCTTTTCGCCGGGGACGATACCCGTAATTCCTCTTCCGACACCTATACGCTGATCGTGACGCGGCCGGCCTCCGGCGAGGATGACGGCGCAGGCACCTTCTACCTGTCGTCCTCGGATACGGAGACGTCCGAAGACAATGTCGGCAACACCGAATTCGAGCGGACGATCACCGTGACCTATTCCACGTCCGGCGCCACCGTCACTGGCGACTACTACGGCTTCGTGTCCGTATCCGGCAACCAGGTCACGGTCAACAATACCGGCGACGAGAAGGTCATCTATGAACTTTCCGGCACGGCCTCGGACGGGTTCTTCAAGCTCTACAGCACCCGCAAGCAGGCCATCGTCCTGAATAACCTGAACCTGACCTGCACCAGCGGTGCGGCCATCAACAACCAGAGCAAGAAGCGCACCTACGTCGTGGTCAAGGGGAGCAATACCCTCTCCGACGCTTCTTCCGCCAGCTATGCGACCACGGGCAGCGAGGATATGAAGGCGGTCTTCTTCAGCGAAGGCCAACTGGTCTTCAGCGGCAGCGGTTCGCTGACCGTCACGGCCAACAACACCCAGTCCAAGGCCTGCATCACGTCGGATGACTATGTCCGGGTGATGTCCAGCCCCACCATCAAGGTCACCGCCGGTTCTTCGGCCGGTCACGGGCTCCGGGGCAAGGAATATGTCCAGTTGGATAACGGTACATTGAACGTTTCCGTGGCTGCCGCCATGAAGAAGGGCGTCTCCTCCGACAGCCTGGTCTGCGTCAACGGCGGCTCGACGACCATCAAGGTCACGGGCGGGACCGCCTACGACAGCGACGACGCGGAATACAAGGGCTCGGCCGGCATCAAGGCCGACAAACAGTTCATCATGACCGGCGGCAATGTGACCATCACCAACTCCGGGGCCGGCGGCAAAGGCGTACGGGCCGGCAGCTATGACGCGGAGACCGGGACGAGTGCCGAACTGCCCCTGAGCTATATGAGCGGCGGCACCCTGACGGTGACGACGACAGGCAGCGAATCCAACAGCGTATCGGCCAAAGCCATCAAGATCGGCTGGAAATACGGCGATACCGATTCCGGTGGCCGGAACTGGCGTCCGGGCGGACAAGGCGGCGGTATGCCCGGCGGTGGCGGCTCCTCGTCTTCCGCCATTTGCAAAGGAGATTTCGACATGAAGGGCGGTACCATCATCGTCAACTGCTCCGGCGGCGAAGGTTTCGAGGTCAAGGGCGACCTGAACGTTACGGCGGGCGAGGTCTGGGTGACTTCCACCAACGACGATGCCATCAATGCGGCAGGCAACTTCACCGTCTCCGGCGGCTATGTCTATGGCTGTTCCTCCAAGAACGACGCCCTGGATGCCAACGGCAACCTGGTCCTCAATGGCGGCTACACGATGGCCATCTGTACGGCCGGCGGCGCCGAGGTGTCGCTGGACGCCGATGAGAGCCACCAGCTCCAGATTGGAAGCGGCGCTACGGTAGTGACCTACGGCAGCCTGGAACGGGGTTATTCCTCCTCCAATACGGTCAAAACCATCAGCGTGACCTCCGGACAATGGGCCGCCCTCGTGGGCAGCGGCAACAAGGTCATCGCGGCCTTCAAGGCTCCCTCGGGCATCTCCACCCTGAATGTTGTGGCGCCGTCCCTGTCCAGCGGTTTGAAGAACGTCTCCGTCAGCGGAACGACCTACTGCAACGGTGTCTGGGCGACCTCAGGCATATCCGGCGGCAGCAGCGTCTCGCTGGGAACCTATACCGGCAACAATTGGTAACGACTATGACACGCACTGAAAGACAGGAAAATATCGTCTATTTAATCATCATAGGGGTGGTGCTCATCATCCCTGTGATGGTTTCCATTTATCAGGACGCGGTCCGTGCCATCGACTTTTCATGGATGGAAATTTGGAAGGTATGGCTGCGTTTCCTGCCGTTCATCCTCCTTTTCGCCATTCACAACTGGCTGTTGATGCCTCTTTTCCTGCGCGGAAAACACGGGCTGTACTATAGTCTGACAGCGCTTTTGGTCCTGCTCTTCACGGCCTACCTGTTTTTCCGCCCGAAGCCGGAACTGGACGATCGCCCTGTGTCGGAATGGCAGATGACCCCGCCGCCGGCCCTGGATGACAAGCAGGAATGGCCCGAGCCCGATGTGTTCAGCCGGCCTGCCCCCGATGCGTTCCGCCGGCCCGAGCCTCCGGTGCGGGATAAGCGGCCCCTGGGGCCCTTGTCTCCCGGTGTCCTGCTCTTTCTGCTCGGCCTGTCCGTCCTGGGGGGTAACTGGGCCATCAAGAGCTATTTCCTCTCCGTCGAGCGGCGTCAGCAACTGGAACAGTTGGAGAAGGACAACCTGGATTTCCAGTTGGCTTATCTTCGTTACCAGATCAATCCGCACTTCTTCATGAATACGCTGAACAACATTCATGCGCTGGTGGATATCGATCCGGAAAAGGCCAAGGAAAGCATCGTCGAGCTATCGAAACTGATGCGGTATATCCTCTATGAAGGCAGCAAACCGACCATTCCGCTGGACAAGGAGACGGCTTTCCTGCGGCAATACATCTCCCTGATGCGGATGCGTTACAGCGACAGCGTCGTCATTGATGTCGAGCTCCCGGACAGCGTCCCGGGTGCCGAAGTCCCTCCGCTGGTCTTCGTTTCCTTCGTGGAGAATGCCTTCAAACACGGAATCAGCTATGAGCGGGACTCCTATATCCGGGTCTCGATGACGGTGGAAAACGGGCGGCTGATCTTCAAATGCAGCAACAGCCGGCATGAATCCACGGCGCATGATGAAGGGGGCGTCGGCATGGAAAATGTCCGCAGGCGGCTGGAATTGCTCTATGGCGATCGTTTCGTGATGAACGTGGAGCAGCGGCCTGACCACTATGATATATTATTGATCATCCCTATTGATACAGACTTATGATACGAGTAATTGCCGTTGACGATGAGCCGCTTGCGCTCCAACAGATTGTTTCCTATATCGGAAAGATTCCGTATTTCGAGCTGGTCGCCTCCTGTCGAAGCGCCCTGGAGGCTGCTGCGGTGCTGGAAAAAGAGGCTGTCGATGTCCTTTTCCTGGATATCAATATGCCTGACCTCTCGGGGATGGAGTTCGTCCGTTCCCTGTCCGAACCGCCGATGGTCGTCTTTACGACGGCCTATTCCGAATATGCCGTCGAAGGCTTCCAGGTGAATGCCGTGGATTATCTGCTCAAGCCTTTCGGCCTGGCGGATTTCCAGAAAACCGCCGCAAAAGTCAAGAAACAGTACGATTTGAAGGATGCCGTTTCGGCCGTTTCGGCGCTGGATGCGGACGACGCCCTCTTCTTTAAGACGGACTACAAAATCGTCCGGGTCGAGGTGAGTCGGATTGCATACGTAGAGGGCATGAGCGAGTACCTGAAAATCCATGTGACCGGGGAGCAGACGCCGATTATCGTGCTGCTGAGCATGAAAAAGTTCGAGGAACGGCTTCCCGCGGACAAATTCATGCGGGTCCACAAGTCCTATATTATCAATCTGACCTGCATCCGGGAGGTTTCGCGCAACCGTGTCCTGCTGGAAGGCGACGTCTCCGTTCCCATCGGCGACATGTATCGGAGCGCTTTTATGGGCTGGCTGGACAGTAAATTTATCGGCAAATAGCGAATTTGTACGATTTTTCCTTTGTTTTTGTTACCGGGAATGTTGCATTTCCGGTTTTTTATACCGAACTTTGCCTTCTGTAACACGGTAATTCTGTAACATTTAGCGGCTATGAAGTTTACCCGGATCCTTCGGTCGATGTTGTTTCTCCCGATTTTACTCTTGTCGGGCATGGCCGGGTATGCTCAGGACGGTAAGCCGTATTCCCTCCGTTACCGCATCAATACGACGCAGGTTGTTCCCGGGTATAAGAACAACGCTGAAGTCATGGATGCCCTGAATGCCGCCCTTTCCACCGATAAGGATATCGCCTATGTCCTGGTGCAGGGTGTCGCTTCTCCGGAAGGTCCCCAGGCCGTGAACCGCCGTGTCGCCCGTGAACGGGCCGAAAACCTGGTGCGGGAATTGACCGCCAGCCATGCTTCCCAGGACCCGTCTCTGTACCGTGTATCCATTTATGAACCGGATTGGGCCGATGCCCTTGGTTATCTCTCGCGCAGCACGCATCCTTGGAAGGATGACGCCATCGCCATTATCCGCTCCGGCGGGGCTGACCGTGAAGCCCGCCTGAAGGATCTCTGGGTCGGCGAGGCATGGGATGACCTGATGCGTCACTGGCTGCCGGTTTCCCGCCGGACGGATGTCCGCATCGTCTATGCCGTCCCGGCTGCGGACCGCACGAAAGCTTCTTCCCGTATTCTTTTTGAAAGGAGCCGCTCCCAGGTGCGCGCTGATTTCAGAAACAACCAGGCCCAGCTGGACGCCGTATGTGCCAGCCAGGCCGACTCGGTGTATCTGGATGCTTGGGCTTCGGTGGAAGGTACGGTAGCGGTCAACCGCTCCCTGTCCGAAAAACGCGCGGCCGCCGTCAAGGCTTATCTCGTCCAAAAGGGCGTGCCGGCCGACCGGATCGTTACCCGGGTCAAGGGTGAGGATTGGGAAGGTCTTCGCCGGAAGGTCGTGGCTTCCGACTCCGCTGATAAGAACCGCATCCTCTGGATATTGGATAATGCCTCGCTTTCGGCTTCCGCCAAGAAGCAGGCCCTTCGCGAATTGGATGGCGGCGAGATCTGGCGCCATCTTGTCCTGGACACGATGACGGATCTCAGAGCCGTTGAGGTTTCCTACTCCGGCGCTGCGGTCTCGGCTCCTGTTTCCGAACCTTCACCGGAAGTGCCGGACGAGCCTTCTGTAGAACCTGTTGTTGAACCTTCGATAGAACCTGTCGTTGAACCTTCCGAAGAACTTGTCGTAGAATCTTCCGAGGAACCAGTCTTAGAACTTTCTGCGGAATCCTCCAAAGAACCGGACATCGTCATCGCCCCTGAATCATCTTCGCAAACGACAGAGAGTCAGGAGGTTGAGCCTTCTACTGACCCGGCCGGTAACGCTACGGGAATGACGGATTCACAGGCAGAGGGTCAGCAGCCTTCCGATTCCGCAAATCTCAGCGACATATCACGGGCTGCCGCGACCGCTGCAGCTGCCGCCGCCGTTCCGGTTCTCCGCGAACCCCGCACCCTCTTCGGACTTTCGACCAATGTCCTGTACGATGCCGTAACCGCCGTGAACTTCGGCATCGAAATTCCCGTGGGGCATCATTCGGAAATCCGGGCAGACTACATGTTCCCCTGGTGGGTGAAGGGTGACAACTCGCGGGCTTTCCAGATTCAGCATCTCGACCTGGGTTATCGATATTATCTGAAAGGATGGGAAAAACGTGATGCCGATGTGCTGCGCGGTTGGTACTTGTCCGGATCTGTGGGAACAGGTAAGTTTGATATCGAACCGAATCGCAAAGGTGTTCAGGGAAAAGAGTTCATGGCCTCCGTCGGCGCGGGTTATACTTTGCCCCTCGGGGATTGGTGGCGCATGGATTTAGGACTGGGAATCGGTGCTATGTATGCCGACTTCCAAAACTATCAGTGGCAGGAAGATAAGCAGCTTCACTTCGAGAATGAGTCCCATTATCTTTGGCTGGGCCCTGTCTCCGCCAAAGTCTCCTTCATCTACCTGTTCCACTATAATCGAAAGATTACCAAGTAGTTAGCGATATTTAGAAATTGTAACATTTTCTAAAATGATACAATTCCAAAAGTATTTGGCCGGTTTGGCCCTCGCGCTTCTGTCCCTTCCTATGATGGGACAGACTGCTTCTGATGTCGCGACGTATGAGGTGCTTGACGGTCTGGTCGCCGGTCGTCCGACCGTGATGAAACGCAGCCCGCAGGACCAGTCGTACTGGATCGGTACGGAGCATCAGGGATTGATCCGCTTGGGGAGGAACGGCCGGACGATCCGCTACGATGTCGCCTCCGGGAAGCTTCCTTCCAACCAGGTTCAGGATATCCAATTCTCCTTGGACAATACCTTATGGATTCTGTTTTCGGACGGAAAAGTCTGGACCTTTACGGCGATGGACGGCTTCCGTCCCGTGGATTCCCTGCCGGATCCCGTCACCGCTTTGGCCCCCGGTTCCGACAGTCTTTCCGTTTGTGCGTTCTCTTCGAATGCCTCTTATCTGATTTCCCGCGAGAAAGGGGTGACGGCGCGAAAAGATTCAAATTTGATACCTTTTGAATCTGAAACAATCCCTGATAATCAAAAGGTTAGCGAGCCTGTAAAGCCTGTTGAGGCCCCAAAAGTCAGCGGCGGATTCAACTGGAATTGGGCGCTTGTCCCTCCGCTTTTTATCGCTTTCCTGGTCTTCCTTCTCCTCTATTTGCGTGAGAAAAGATATAACGATGACCGGGATGCCGTCCTGTCCATGACACAGGTTCCTTATCCTTCTTCCCAGCCGAAATCTCCCACCGTGGCTTCCCACCCGGAGCCCGTGCATCGCCGCGAGGAAGAGCTTTCCAAGCCCGAAACACCGGCCGTTTCCAAACCCTCCGTTCAGCCTGAGAAATCTCCTGAGAAGCCCGTTTCTGTGATGGCTGTTCCCGTTTCTCCGGCGCCTGTGGAGAAACCCGTTGCTCCTGCTCCTGTCAAGGTTGAGCCGCAACCCAAGCCTGCTGAACCTGCCCCGAAACCGGAACCTGCGCCGAAGCCGGCAGAACCTGCCCCCAAACCGGAGCCTGCCCCCAAACCCGCAGAAACGGCCTCTAAACAGCCTGAAGCCCACCCTAAGCAGGTCGCAAAGCCGTCCGAAGAGGAGCCGAGATTGTTCGATTTGCAATCAGAATTCCTGGAGCGCGTAAATTCGCAAATCTCCGCGCATCTGTCCGATCCTGATTTCGGGGTCGAGCAGCTCGCCGCTGCCTTGCATATCAGCCGGATCCACCTCAATCGCAAACTCAAGGCCGAGGGTGTCGATTCTCCCTCCAATCTGCTCAAATCCGCCCGCATGAAGCTGGCTACCGATATGCTCGTCCAAGGCAACCACAACATTGCCGATATCGCGACGCGCTGCGGCTTCTCCACGCCGTCCTATTTTTCTACGGCGTTCAAGGACTATTTCAACATGACGCCCTCCGATTTCCTGTCGCAAAAGAATCTTTCCCGCTGATTTTTAGGGATTTTTTTTAATGGAGCCGCAGGCGACAGAAGGGGGTCTGGGGGAATACTTTCCACCAGAGATAATCTTACAAAGATAACAGGGAAAGCCCCGATTGTTATTCCAGACTTTTTCGTTATCTTTGTAGTTGAGTACTTATAGTATTGATTTATTATGACCTTCACGATGGTAATCGAGCTGCTGATCGTACTGGCGGCTCTTTATGTGGGTTCCCGTTACGGTAGCCTTGCGCTTGGCGCCATTTCCGGCATCGGACTGGCCATCCTGGTTTTCGGCTTCGGCATGAAGCCGGGTACGCCTCCCACCGACGTCATCTATATCATCATCGCCGCCGTCACCTGCGCCGGTACCCTCCAGGCCTCGGGCGGTATGGACTGGATGATCCAGATCGCCGAGCGGATGCTGCGCAAACACCCCGACCACATCACCTTCCTCGCGCCGATTACGACCTTCTTCCTGACGGTCCTGGTCGGGACCGGCCATGTGGTCTATACGCTGATGCCGATTATCTGTGACATCGCCCTGAAGAAGAATATCCGCCCCGAACGCCCCTGCGGCGTCGCCTCCATCGCCTCCCAGGTGGGCATCACCTGCTCGCCGATCGCCGCCGCGGTGGTCGCCTTCGTCACCATCTCCAATGCCAACCATTACATGGTCGCCATCCCGCAGGTGCTGATGGTCACGATTCCCGCCTGCCTGTGCGGCTTGATGTGCGCGGCGCTGGCGTCCTACCGGCGCGGAAAGGACCTGGACAAGGATCCGGAGTTCCTCCGCCGCAAGTCCGATCCGGAGATGTATAAGTATATGTACGGGAATTCCGCCACGACCCTGGACAAGGAGATTACCCCGCAGGCCAAGGCCTCCGTATTCATCTTCCTGGGCGCCCTGCTGATCATCGTCGGCTTCGCCTTCTGCCAGATGATCCATGTCGGGGACCAGACCCTGGCCGAGTATCTGGGCATTCCCAAGATGAATATCGTCATCCAGATCATCATGCTGACGGCCGCCGCCTGCAACATCATGTTCTGCAAGGCCGAGCCCAAGAAGGCTGTCGGCGGCGCGGTGTGGCAGAGCGGCATGGTGGCCGTGGTCGCCATTTACGGCATCGCCTGGCTGGCCGACACCTATTTCGGCAACTACCTGGACCAGATGAAGGTGATGCTGGCGGACGTGGTGACTTCCTATCCCTGGTCGATTGCCCTCGTGTTCTTCGTCGTGTCCGTGCTGATCAATTCCCAGGGCGCCGTGGTCGTCGCCATGTTGCCGCTGGCCTATGAACTGGGCATAGCCGGCCCCGTCCTGCTGGGCGTGCTGCCGAGCGTCTATGGCTATTTCTTCATCCCGAATTATCCTTCGGACATCGCGACGGTCAACTTCGACCGCTCCGGGACCACCGTCATCGGAAAATATCTGTTGAATCACAGCTTCATGATGCCCGGCCTGATCTGCGTGATCGTCTCCACGCTGGTCGGCTACCTCATCACGAATGTGCTGTTCGTGAACTATTTCTCCAGTTTTATTCAGTAAGAACGATTGACTTATGGAATTTGATACGGGTGTGAAGCTCAAGCCGGCGGGCCGTCTGGATTTGGACCTACCGATGGATTTTGAAACGGTCTGCCGCAAGGTTTCGGACGTTTGCCGCGGCGATGCGAAGGAAGTGGGGGACAGTGGCGCCGGCGAGTTCTGGCTGGACTATTCCTCGGCCTTGCAGACCCGGCACCTGGTGGTCAATGTCGAATCGGCCGGACAGGACCGTTATGCCGTGAAATTCCGCGTCGGCCGCCGGCTGGGACGGCTGTCGGATGTCCTGCTGATGGCCTGCCTGCTGCTGGCCTTCTGGTGCCTGGGGAAAACCGTTTCCGTGTCGCCGGATCCCGGCTATATCGTCGGCCTGGCCTTGTCGGTTATCGCGGCCGCCGTCATCTTCTATTTCGGGTATGGCAAGACTTTTGGTAGGGAAGAGACGGCGCGTCTGTCAGAAAAGCTGCGCCAGGTAGGAGAATAACATATGAAAAAATGCTTTATCGCGGCGGCAGCCGTTCTTATCAGCCTGTGCATGCAGGCACAGGAAGTCCTGAGATACAATTATATCCGGAAGGGTTATACCTATACCGGCGCGCAGCGCGAGCGGGTGGAAGGCAGTACGCCCCTGTACGTCAAGCTCAGCCGCGTCGTCTTCAGCGACGGGCAGCCCGTCTATCTGCTCCGGCTGGATGTGGAAGACACCACGCCCTGGAAGATGCCCAAAAACGCCCCGCTGACCATCACGACGTCCGCAGGCCGGACGGTCGTGCTGAAAAACAGTGCGTCCGAGCCCAACCGGGTCGCGCCCGACGGCTTCGCCGGGGACAAGGGCAAGGTCTATTGGAACTACGGGGAGTATTACCTGGAAGAGCCGGACCTGAAGAAAATCGTCGCCGGCGTGACGGTCGTGGATATCACAAAACGCTGGTCTTCAGAAGGATATATCAAGGTTCTGTATAAGAACAATGAGTTCGGTGCGGCCATCGCCCGCCAATATGAGGCGCTCCAACAGGCCCCGGCCGCGAAATCCGACGTGGCGGGTGTCCTGCGTTCCCTTCAGGACCAGGGCGGCAGCCGGCTGGCCGAGACCAATGTGCTGGAAGTGAATGACCGCCTGTCCTTGTCGCTGGTGTATTTCTATTATGCCGCGACCAATTCCGAGGGATATGACCTGAACCTCTATCCCAAGGGCGTGACCGTGCCTTACGGCGGCACCGTGACCCTCGAATGGGAGGACGGACAGACGCTGGAACTGCGCCAGGAGAAAGAACTGGCGGCCGGCCGGGCCATCTGCTATCCGGAGAATGCCGACGTGTTGCGGATGCTTCGCGGCGTGCGGAAAGTGACCTTCCAGACCCCTGGCGAGCCGGTGGAACTGACCTTCACCGACGGGGCTTTCTCCGCCGTGCTGGACCGCCTGTACAATGCTTTGCAAACCATTTCTATTTTATAAACACCAGGGAAGGGCCCGCCCTTCCTGCTAACATGGAGAGAAGATGATTTCGAAAGAACAGACAGACGCTCTGCATCAGCGTAGGGAAACGCTGGGGAGGTGTCTTTGACATTGAAGGGAAGCGAGCGCAGGTAGCGCAGTTGCAGAAGAAGACGGAAGCGCCTGATTTTTGGAACGATCCCAAGGCCGCCGAGAGCTTCATGCGGAAGCTCAGCGGCATCAAATCCTGGGTGACGGAATACGACCAGGCCAGCGCCCTGCTGGACGATGTGGATGTGCTGTACGATTTCGCGAAGGAAAGCACCGGCGGCGACGATGCCGCCGAAACGGATGAAACCCGCGAACTGGCCGCCACTTACGCCCGGGCAGAGAAAAAAATAGAATCGCTCGAACTGAAGAACATGCTGGGCGAGGAGGGAGACAACCTCGGAGCCATCCTGACCATCAACTCCGGCGCCGGCGGCACGGAGGCCAATGACTGGTCCGCGATGCTGATGCGGATGTACCTCCGCTGGGGCGAACGCAGCGGGATGAAAGTCACCGTGACGGAACTGCTCGACGGGGATGAGGCCGGCATCAAGTCGGCGACCATCCAGGTGGAAGGCGACTATGCCTATGGCTATCTGAAAGCCGAAAACGGGGTCCACCGTCTGGTGCGCATCTCCCCGTTCAACGCCCAGGGAAAGCGCCAGACCACCTTCTCGTCCGTATTTGTCTATCCCCTGGTGGATGATACCATCAATATCGTCATCAATCCCACCGACCTGGAATGGGATACCTTCCGCAGCGGCGGCCATGGCGGCCAGAACGTCAACAAGGTGGAGACCGGCGTGCGCGTGCGGCATATCCCGACCGGCATCGTCGTCGAGAACACGGAAGGCCGCACCCAGATCGGCAACAAAGAGAATGCGCCCCGCATCCTCAAGTCCCGGCTCTATGACCTGGAGCTCAAGAAACGCCAGGAGAAGCAGGCGGAACTCGAAGGCCAGAAGAAGCGCATCGAATGGGGCTCCCAGATCCGCAGTTATGTCCTCCATCCCTACAAGATGGTGAAAGACCTGCGTACGGGTTATGCCACGGCCGACACCCAGGGGGTGCTGGACGGAGACCTGGACGCCTTCATGCGGGCTTTCCTGATGCAGGAGGGCAGCGGTGGCGCCACCCCGGTCATCGATGACCTGGACTGACGGCCCCCGGGGTGCGAAGATGATTCGGCATGATTTGAAAATTTGACAGAATGAAAGCGAAAGACTGGGTAAAATACGGTTTGTCCTTCGGCGTCGCGGCTTTCCTGCTGTGGTACTCGTTCCGCCATGTGGAATGGTCCCAGTTCTGGGCCGGACTGGTTTCCTGCAACTGGGGATTCGTCCTGCTGTCCATGGTCATCGGCGTCGCGTCCTTCTTTTTCCGCTCCCTGCGGTGGCAGATGCTCCTGGAGCCGCTGGATCCGTCCCTGCGCATCGGGCCGGTGTTCAATGCCATCAATATCAGCTATTTGGTGAATCTGGTCATCCCCCGGGGCGGTGACGTGATTCGAAACGCCTATATCGCCAAACACTCCGAGACCGGACCTGACGGCCAGAAGAAGGCCTCCTTCGAGAAAGCCCTCGGAACGGCCGTACTGGACCGCCTGTGGGACGGGGTCGTGATGATCCTGCTCTTTGTCCTGGTCCTGGGCCTGATGTGGTCCCGGTATGGCGGCTTCGTCACCGAGACGATCCTGGGTTCCGTGGCGGCCAAACGCAACACGGCCCTCATCCTGGCGGGACTGGCCCTGGTCGGACTTGCCGCCCTGTGGGCCTTGTACCATTTCCGGAACAGCAGCCGCCTGGCCGGGAAAATCTGGGGATTCGTCAAAGGACTGGGCGAGGGCCTGATGACCTGCCTGCGGATGAAATCCGCCTGGAAATTCATGCTCTATACCCTCCTGGTCTGGGGCTGTTACTGGATGATGAGCGCCACCATCATCTGGGCCGTACAGGGCATCGACCCGGCTGTGCTGGGCGACCAGGCGGCCGGCGTGAGCACGCTTCAGCAGCTCGGCCTGGTGGATGCCATTTTCCTCTGCCTGGTCGGCGCGGTAAGCACCCTGGTGCCCGTTCCCGGCGGTTTCGGCGCCTTCCATTACGTGGTCAGCCTGGCCCTGTCGGTTATCTACGGCATCCCGATGGAGGCCGGCATCCTGTTCGCCACCCTTTCCCATGAATCGCAGGCCATCACCCAGGCCCTTTGCGGCGGGATCAGCTACTTTGTAGAAATGAAACACATTACACAATGATGAAAGCACTACTGATAACCTTGGCCCTTGCCCTTGCGGCCCCTGCCCTGGAACACTGGCAGGATCCGGGCGTTTTCCAGAAAAACCGGCTGCCGATGGCGGCCACCTTTACGACAGACCAGCAGCAGACCCTGAGCCTGGACGGCGTATGGAAATTCGGTTTCTATCCGACCCCCGATGCCCGTCTGAAAGGCTTCGAGGCGGTGAATTTCGATGATTCCGCCTGGGGGACGATTCCCGTTCCCGGCATGTGGGAGCTCAACGGCTACGGCGATCCGCTGTACCTGAACATCGGTTACGCCTGGCGGGGCAATTATACGAACAATCCGCCCATTCCGCCGACCGCGGACAACCATGTCGGCCAGTACCGCCGCCATTTCACCCTGGAGAAAGACTGGCTGGACAAGCAGGTCTGCCTGTACATCGGCTCCGTCACCTCCAACGTGCGGGTGTGGGTCAACGGCAAAGAAGTCGGCTACAGCGAGGACAGCAAGTTGGAATGCCGTTTCGACATCAGCCGCTATGTCCATGAAGGGGACAATGTCCTCGCCCTGGAAGTGTTCCGCTGGTGCGACGGCTCCTATCTGGAGGACCAGGACTTCTGGCGTTTTTCCGGCATCGCCCGCGGGGTGAGTGTCTATACAAGGGAGAAACGTCGCCTGGAGGATGTCCATATCTCGGCCGATATGGACGGCAACCTGGAGGTCTGCGCGGAAGTGTCCAAGGGACTCAGCCGGGTGGCATTCCAGGTCTGTGACGGCGAGCAGGTCGTCGCCGGGGACGAGATTCCGATTCCCCGCAAGTTCGAAGAATCCGAGCAGGGCCATGTCATCGTCCGCTACCGCACGAAGGTCACCGGCGCCAAACGCTGGTCGGCGGAAAGCCCGTCGCTCTATACCCTGAAGGTGGCGGCCTCCGACCGCAAGGGCGTGGTGGAAAGCACCTCGCTGGACTTCGGTTTCCGTTCGGTGGAAATCCGGGGGAGCCAGCTGCTCGTCAACGGCCAGCCCGTCCTCATCAAGGGCGCCGACCGGCATGAACTGAACCCCTGGAAGGGATATCAGGTGTCCGAGGCGGACATGATCCAGGATATCCTAATCATGAAACAACTGAATATCAACGCGGTGCGTACATGCCACTACCCGGATGACCCGCGCTGGTACGCCCTCTGCGACCGCTATGGCCTCTACCTGACGGACGAGGGCAACATCGAGTCGCACGGCATGGGCTACGGCGACCTGACCCTGGCCCGCCGGCTGGATTTCCAGGCGGCGCACCTGGAGCGGGACCGCCGGATGGTCAAGCGTGATTTCAACCATCCTTCCATTATCGTATGGAGCATGGGCAACGAAGCCGGAAACGGCGTCAATTTCGAGGAATGCTACAAGTGGATCAAGCAGTATGACCCTTCCCGTCCCGTGCAGTATGAACGGGCCGAAAAGGCATGGAATACAGATATTTACTGCCCGATGTACCTGTCTCCGGACGGTTGCGTCGAATACCTGGAGAACCACCCGGACAAGCCGCTTATCCAGTGCGAATATGCCCACGCCATGGGCAATTCCATGGGCAATTTCAAGGAATACTGGGACCTGATCCGGAAATATCCCGAATACCAGGGCGGCTATATCTGGGACTTTGTCGATCAGGCGATTGCCTGGCCTGCGAATGGGGCTTCCGACCATATCTTCGCCTTCGGCGGAGACTGGAACGAGCATGACCCCTCAGACGGTTCCTTCAACTGCAACGGCGTGATCGCCGCCGACCGCAGCCTGCATCCGCATGCCTACGAAGTCCGTTACCAGTACCGGAACATCCACGCCCGCCTGGTCGGCGGGACCCGGGTTGAGGTCTATAACGAGAACTTCTTCATCGACCTGTCCCGTTACCGGATGCATTGGAATGTGCAGGTCGGTGCGGAGAAGGTGATGAGCGGGGTGGTGGAGAACCTCCAGGTGCCGCCGCAGGGCAAGACCGTCATCGATCTGGGCCTGGGCGAACAGGAGGCTTTGCTGGCCGCCCTTGTCCCTGACCGCCAGGAGGATGTCTTCCTGAATGTCAGCTTCACCCTCAAGGGCCGCGACGGTCTGCTGCAGGCCGGTACGGAGGTGGCCTATGACCAGCTGTGCTGCTTCCAGGCGCCCCAGCGGGCCTGGACACCCTGCAAGACGGGGGCCGTGACGGCTTCCGACGAAGGCGGGCAGGCGCAGTTTGAAGGGATATTCGCCTATGACGGAGGCCATCAGGCCGTGTGGACGGCCGCATTCGACCGCACCACCGGCGCGCTTTGCAGCTACCGGGTCAACGGCCGCGAACAACTGTCCGCCCCGCTGATGCCTTGTTTCGGCCGCGCGCCCAACGAGAACGACCTCGGTGCCAACATCCACGAGACGATGAAGATGTGGATGTATCCTACCCTGGAGGCGGAGCGCTTCGAGGTGCAGCCCACAGAAGACGGCTTCGCCGTGCAGGTGGCCTACAAGCCGCTGGCCGGCGCCGCCCGGGTGCGGATGTCCTACCGCCTGTGGGGCGACGGTACCCTGGATGTTACCGAGACGATGGAAGATGCCGGCGGACTGGAGAAACTGCCCGCCATGATGCGCTTCGGCATGGAAATGGCCATGCCCGGAACCTTCTCTACCATAGACTTTTACGGCCTTGGCCCCTGGGAGAATTATGCGGACCGGGCATCTTCGGCCGTGGTGGACCGCTATATCCAGCCGGTCGGGGAGCAGTACCATTGGGGCTATCCCCGGACGCAGGAATCCGGCACCCATACGGGCCTGCGCTGGTTCCGCATCCTGGATGCCGACGGCAACGGCCTGGAAATCAGCTCCGGAGAGCAGTTCTCCGCATCTGCCCTGCCGCTGAGCCGCCGTACCCTGGATGTGTCGCTGGACGATCCGCGTCCGCGTCCCAATCCGACCAACGTGCAGGCCGGCAGACCGCAGCATTCGCTCGACGTGCTGGGCGAGGCCCATCTGCAGGATCGCTCCCGCGGCCTGACCTGGGTCAATTTCGACCTGGTCCAGATGGGCGTGGGCGGCATTGATTCCTGGTATTCCTGGCCTTTGGAGCCCTATGTGCTCCGTGCCAAGCCCCGGACCTTCCATTTCGTGCTGCGTCCGGTCCGGAATTAACGGGATTATTCGTATATTTGCACCTTAATCATCATTTGCCATGAAATCGATTCTTGCCATCGGAAATGCCCTGACAGACATTCTGGCTGTTTTGCCGGACGACAGCCTCCTGCAGGAATACCACCTCCCGAAAGGGAGCATGCAACATGTGGATATGGAAACGGGCGACCGCATCTGGTCGGCCCTGGAAGCCATCGGCGTGAAATATGTCCCGGGTGGCTCCGCGGCCAATACCATCACCTGTACCTCCATTTTCGGCATGCCGTCGGGCTTTATCGGCAAAATCGGCAACGACCAGCTCGGGAACCTCTTCAAGAGCGCCCTGGAGCAGTACGGAGTGAAGACAAAGATGCTTTACGGGACGAAGTCCTCGGGTCGTTGCATGGTCTTTATCACCGGTGCCAATGCCGAGCGGACCTTTGCCGACTACATGGGCTCCGCCCTGGAAATGGGGCCGGAAGACCTGAAGCCGGAATATTTCGAAGGCTATGACTATTTCCATATCGAAGGCTATCTGGTGCAGAACCAGGAATTGATTTCCCGTGCCGCCCAGATGGCGAAGGCGGCCGGTTGCAAGATTTCCATCGACATGGCTTCCTACAACGTGGTGGAGTCCAACGACGCCTTCTTCCACAACCTGGTGGAACGCTACGTCGATATCGTCTTCGCCAATGAATCCGAGGCCCGCGCCTTTACCAAGAAGGAGCCGCGCGAGGCCCTTGCGGACCTGGCTTCCCAGTGCGAGATCGCGGTGGTCAAAATCGGCAAGGACGGCTCCATGGTCCAGCAGGGCGATGAATACCATTATATCGAAGCCTGGCCGGCCGCGACGATCGACGCCACCGGCGCGGGCGATACCTACGCCGCCGGTTTCCTGTATGCCCATTCGCTGGGCATGCCGCTGCTGGTCTGCGGGCAGGTGGGTTCCATCATCGCGGCGAAGGTCGTCGAGGTGATCGGTACGAAGATCGACGTGCCCCGCTGGAAGGAGGCCAAGCAGGAAATCCGTGAACTGATTGCCGCCAACAGCGGCAAGACCGTGTAGCCTATGCTGGAAGCCGTCAAAGATATATTCCGCCGCCGCTATCTCCGCAAGTTCGCCAGTGAGGTGCCGACCGGTATCATCCCCATTTCGCAGGTTCGTTCGGCGGTGACTTTCATCGATGTGGAAGACACCTCGTTCGACAAATGCAAGGTGGATGTGCAGGCGTTCTACCGCGAGCATGGCATCAAGGGGGAAATCTTTTTCTTTGACTTCCGGAAAATCGACAGTACCGAGCGTCTGATTACCAGCATTACGAATACGATCCTGAAGCGGGACCTGTCCTGGTGCGGGAAGCCTTCGCAGGAGAAGATAAACCTGATGCTGGGCAGCGACCCGGACCTGTTCATCTCGCTGGTCCGCAGCCGGGATTTCCCGATTGAATTCATGGCCAAATGTTCCCGTGCGCGGTTCAAGATCGGCCGCCTGCAGATTCCCGGGGATACCTTTGACCTGGTGGTGTCCGAGCCGGAGGACAAGGTGCTGTCCGAGGCGGAGATTTTCGCCGGGGTGAAGGTGTATCTGGGGAAGATAGGATAAGAAACCGTTTTGTATGTTTAAGAAATACCTGATTGTCTTTTTGATCGCGATGGTGCCGCTGATTGAGATCCGCGGGGCCGTCCCGTATGCCGTCGGATTCCAGCTTCCCCTGGTTCCTTCCTGTATTGTGGCCGTCCTGGGAAATATGCTTCCTGTGCCGTTTATTTTCCTGTTCGCCCGCCGGATCCTGGAGTGGGGGAAGGACAAGAAGTACATCGGAGGCTTCTTTACCTGGTGCCTGGAGAAAGGTGAGAAGGGAGGACGCAAACTGGAAGAGAAGGCGGGCAGGGGACTGTATTGGGCCCTGTTCCTCTTTGTCGGCATTCCGCTTCCGGGCACGGGTGCCTGGACCGGGACCCTCGCCGCCAGCATGCTCAACATGGACTTCAAAAAGACCGTCATCGCCGTCATCGGCGGGGTGGCCCTGGCCGGCCTGATCATGCTCCTGGGCTCGCTCGGTGTTTTCGGTGCCATTTCCCTGGCCAAATAGTTGTTTCAAAAGATTTTTCGTTATGCTACAAGAGAATAAACAGTCCGCTCCGGAGGAAAGATTCCCCATTACGGAAGCGGATATCCGTTTCATGCGTGAAGCCATCCGCCTGGCCGATGAGAGTGTCGAGCGGGGAGGCGGCCCCTTCGGTGCCGTCATCGTCAAGGACGGCGAGATCCTGGCCGGATGTGCCAACCGGGTCACCCTGGACAACGACCCTACGGCGCATGCCGAAGTGAACACCATCCGGGAGGCCTGCCGCAAGCTGGGGTCCTTCGACCTTTCCGGCTGCGTCATCTATACCTCCTGCGAACCCTGTCCGATGTGCCTCGGAGCCATCTACTGGGCCGGTATCTCGCGGATTTATTATGGCAACACCCGCAAGGACGCCGCCGACATCGACTTTGCCGACGATTTCATCTATGAAGAACTCGACCGGCCGATGGAAAGCCGCACCGTGCCCATCATCCCCATGCTCCGGGCCGAATCGCTCCGCAGTTTCCGGCTCTGGTCAGCGAAAGCCGACAAGACCGTTTATTGAGCGCCGGCGTCGCCTTACCGGCGACGCTTCCTGTCAGCGCCGGATTCGCCGCAGCACATAGCCTTCCTGTAGCCGTGCATATCTGCATGACATTAATACCGCTGTGACGTATTCGGGAATAATCCCAAATATCTCTTTATTGCTTTTACTCTTGCGAATTCGGTTCTTTTTGCTAACTTTGCAACAGTCGTAAAATTTACGGCCGTAAAATTTGATAACATGAAGTTTTATGACAGGGAAGAGCAGTTGAAGTCACTGCGCGAAATGAGGGAATTATCATACAATGGTTATTCTCGACTTACGGTTGTCACCGGAAGGAGGCGTATCGGGAAGACGACTCTTATCAAGGAAGCCTATCAGGATGAGCCCTATGTATATCTATTCGTAGGTAAGAAAAGTGAATCAGTCCTGTGCGGAGAATTCTGCGAAGAGTTCCAGGAGAAGACAGGGGGATTCATCCCTCCTATGAGTGCTTTCCGTGACGTCTTCCGTTTCTTGATGGAGGAAGGAATGCGCCGGAAATACACGCTCGTCTTTGATGAATTCCAGAATTTCCTGGAGGTCAATCCATCCATATACGGCGATATTCAAAATTGGTGGGACAAGTACCAGAAAGAGAGCCATGTGAATATGGTTGTCAGCGGCTCCGTGTATTCACTGATGGAGAAGCTTTTCAAAAACAGGAGAGAGCCCCTTTATGGGAGGCAGGACTCAACCATCAAACTGCAAGCTTTCCACACTTCGATCCTGAAACAAATCATGGAGGACAACGCTCCAGGTTATTCCAACGACGATCTTCTTGCACTATATACATTTACCGGAGGTATACCTAAATATGTTGAGTTGTTCGTTGATGTGAAGGCCACGACTTGCAAAAAGATGATTGCCAAAATTTGCAAGGAGGATTCTCCATTGATAGAAGAGGGGAGAAAACTCCTCATCCAAGAGTTTGGGAAGAAATATGCGACCTACTTCTCGATCCTTCAAGCGATATCGCTGGGGTACAATACCCAGGCTTCCATTGAAGACTACTTGGGTGGAAAGAGTCTCGGCGGGCAACTATTAAAACTCGAAGATACTTATGACCTGATCCGGAAAGTCCGGCCGATTTGGGCTAAGCCCAAAACTCAAACTGTCAGATACGAAATCAGTGACATCTTCCTCCGTTTCTGGTTCCGCTATGTGGAGAAGAACCAGCGGCTCATCGAGATTGGACAGTATCCGGCACTGCGTAGAATAATGGAAGATGATTATGAGACCTATTCCGGTGATGTGCTTGAAAGATACTTCAAGTTGAAACTAGTGGAGAGCATGGAATACCGCGATATCGGAGGATGGTGGGATCCGAAAGGTTACATTGACAAGGATGGGAATCACCAGCAGGCTGAACTGGATATCGTTGCTCTTCGTCTGAAAGAGAATGTACTCGATGTGATAGAGGTAAAGCGCAATCCTGAGAAGTTCAATAGGGAGCTTCTTGAAGAAAAGGCTGCTTTTTTTTCTTCTAAGGAGAAACAGGCTAAAAAGAACAGGATAGTACTCTCCTGTCTCTCATTGGATGACATGTAATAACGAAGGCTAACGCGACTTCGGCCGCGGGAAAAAGCTTCGCCTCGAAAGGCGACTGCTCTCCACGGCGGAATATTCGCCCACAGCGGGCATATTCTCGAAAATCTTCGTACCTTAGCGACGACCCCGGTGTTTGCGATACGAATACTGACATACAAAGGACTCAAGATGAAGTTATTAAGAATTTTACAGGCAATTAGCTTTATATCTGTTTATGGTTGCATGTGCTTGTCTCTAAAAGGGCAAGCCAGGAGGGACAGCGTCGTTTATGCCAATCGTATCGTTGCGTATGAGACGACCTCTTTTTATGACAAGGTCATCGTTGACACGCTGTCATCAGATGGTTGCAGTCCGGGTATCATGAAACAGTATATCTATAAAAATCTGTCTCACAAACCCGTGTATGCCCCCATGTTTGTCGTATATGTAGGTTATCCCATGACGGTACAGACAGACCGGCCGGGAGAAACTTTGTTAAGCGACGAAAGGGTCGGGAACAGGCGTATCCTTCATTTCAAAAATATCGAAACAGGTCTCTTCTCCAGACAAGACTATATCGATTCCGGAGCCGTTTTTCTTTATTACCATATGGCCAGAGAAGAGGATGTTCCCTTTTTTGAAAACCTATTGGATTCGGTCGTTGTATATACAGATTCATATATATCCAAGCTGAAGAAACGCGGATAGAGTTGGACCTCCCTTACGATGGGGATACTACAAAAATTTGCAAAGGAGGATAGGTTGTATTTAGGTCATCATCGCTGCCGCCCTGGGGTTCCCCTTGGGCGGCAGTTTTACTATCTTCCAGACGATGGTAACGTCTCCGCTGGTAGCGGCTGCGTCTCTGGAAGAAAACAGGGTGGAATATGCATCACGCTATGATACACCCTCAGCAGTCGTGAGCAGTAACCATTTATCCTACAGGATTTTAAGCAACTTCCCCTGGTACAGATGTACCAGGGGAAATTGCTTAATCCGATAGTAACCAGCACGTTGCTGCTCACGGAAAAAATCACCTCGACCTGCCCAGAAAAATCACCCGGAACGGATACATTCTCGCAAAATATTCGTATCTTAGCGACGGATC
>JAFUWX010000034.1 GCA_017471025.1 Bacteroidales bacterium | reverse complement strand
TGCATAGAGGTTATATCTATGCAAAGATACCCCAGTTACTCAGTTTCTACAAATATTTATACCCGGAAGTTTGCAGGTGTCCCCATCGATGTCTATGATTCCTCGGGCAAGAGATTACAGGATGCAACGATTAAGGAACGTGCGTTTTCTTTTAAGAAGCTCAAACGTTATTTCTGAATTCCAGGGATAAGGTTTCAGTGATATTTCTGCTTTATTCGCTGTCTTAGTGGTTGGGAAAGCCCTCTATTCGCCACTATAGAACTATTCGCTGCCGCCCTGGGGTTTCCCCTTGGGCGGCAGTTTTACTGTCCTTCCAGGCGAAGCCCGACGATCGACGGCTTAGATCAGGGTCTTTTTGAGCCAGCGCCCGCGTTTGAGGTAGATCAGGAAAAGCAGGCCCCGGAAATTGAGCTCCGCCATCATCGCGATCCAATAGCCGGTGAGCCCGAAGCGCGGGGTCAGGATGACCGCCAGGCCGATCCGCACAATCCACATGCTGCCGAAATTCAGCAAGGTGGGGACAAAGGTGTCGCCGGCACCGGCACACACGCCGAAGCCGACGATGGACACGGCATACAGCGTTTCGGCGAAGGCTTCAATCCGCAGCACCTTGGCGCCCAGGGCAATCACGTCCGGATCATTGCTCAGGATATCCATCATCTGCGGGGCGAACAGGTACATCAGCACGGCCAGGGCAGACATCATCAAGGCCGCCATCCCGGTGGTCAGAAAAGCGAAACGTCCCGCCAAATCCTTGCGGCGGGCGCCGATGCTCTGTCCGACCAGGGTCGTGGCCGCTTCTTCCAGGCCATAGCCTGGCATATAGCAGAAGCTCTCCGCCGCGATGGCGAAGGCATTGGCAGCAATCGAAATGGGGCCCAGCGGCGCGACGATCAAGGTACTGACGACATGGGCGCCGCGCATGACGACATTCTGCAGCCAGAGCGGGCCGCTGACCTTCACCGCCTTGCGCAGGGTTTCCCGTTCCGGGCGGAAGGAGCCGCGTTCTCCCTTGATATTCAGTTCTTTGGACTGCGTCAGGACATACCAGACCATAAAGAGGGAAGTGAGGGTCTCCGCCACGCCCGTACCCCAGGCCGCCCCGGGCACGCCCAAGTCCAGCAGGAAAATGAACACGTAATTGAAGACCACATCCAGCGCGCACATGGCCACGTAGGAGATGCTGGGCACCTTCATATTCCCGCTGGCCTGCAGGATGGCGCTGGCGGCATAACCTGTCGCGCTGAGGGGGATGAAGGCGGAAAAAATCAAGAAATAGGAAGAGGCGTCGGCCTGGATTTCCTCGCTGCCGCCCAGCCAGGCGGGCAGGGGAGCGGCAATCAGCATGCCGATGATGCCGATCAGAGCGCTGAAGGCGAATACGGACACCAAGCCCTGACGCATGATCCGCCGGGCTGCCTGGAACTGGCCGGCACCGCATTGCTGGGCCACCTGGACGGAGAAACCGGTGATGGCGGCCACGGCAAAGCCGTACAGGATCCAGGTACTGGTGGAGATCAGACCGATGGAGGCGGAGGGATTGGCTCCCAGATGTCCGACCATGGCCGAATCGATGTACTGCATCATGACGGAGGACAACTGGGCCAGGATGGCCGGGACGGCGAGCATCATCGTCAGGGAGAGCTGCTGCCGGCCGGTCATCGGAATCCCTTCCCGGACCTGCCTCAGGAGGATGTCTTTTTGGGATGTCGCCACCGTTCTTTCCATTTTACCGTTCCTACGTCATTCCCCGTGGGGAAATCAGGGCGCAAATTTAGCAAAAAAAGACCAAATACAAGGAATTCCGGCAGATTTCACCGCCCAAATGCCCTCCTGTAAAATCAAAACGGAGGAAATACGGTCAATTCGGGGAAAAGAGAAAAATTTTTCTATTAATCTGTTGCACAATAATTTAAAATGTCTTAACTTTGTGGTGCAATAGAAGTAGTTTCATATTGGTTAGTTATTAGTCAGTAACTTCAGTTAGTAGTGTGATTAACAGACGCCGTGAGGTGTCTGTTAATCTTTTTTATACGGTTCCCAGGTGCCGGCAAAGCAAAAAGGGCCGGCCTTCGGGGGCATTCCGCAGCGCATGGAACTGTGCCGTATCCATAGGCCGGAATAGCCAAGGTCAACCCTTTTGTCTATCGAAAAGGCGGGGCCGTAAGCCGGTTTCTGTTTTTAAAACTGCCATTTATCTGCGCAACCTACCCCCTGGCAAGGACGGGCAGCCCCTATCTGCCAGTATATTTGGTCTTGCAGGCCCCGGTGCCGTACCCGGAAGGCGTCGCCGCCGCCCGTCGTGAGCCCTTACCTCGCGTTTTCACCCTTACCGGAGCATGTCCGGCGGTTTTTTTCTGTTACGGCTTCCATAAGATTGCTCCCATCTGCGCTTTCCGCAGCGGGGTGCCCTTTCCTGTCCGGACTTTCCTCACCGGCCCGAAGGCCGGCGCGGCAGTTCGTCCCACCTTTTGGACCGCAAAGATAACAAAAAAGCCTGAATCTACAATCAAAAGGTCGGGCTAAGATTACCCTGAACCAATGGCGATGCCTTGCTGTTCTAAGGATAAAATCGTATCTTTGCAGCTGATTAGAAGCTGAATGATGAAGCATAGAATTTGTTTTGGCGCTTTGCTGCTCGCCCTGCTGTGCTCCTGCGGGAACACCGGGGGCAAGACGAAAACCGTATCCACACCGAGCCTGGAGCCTGTTTCCAAGCCGGCTCCGCAAGTCCGGCGCTACGGCATCCGGGTGGTCCGGGAATATCCGCACGACGTCACTTCCTATACCCAAGGCCTGTTCTTCCATGACGGAAACCTCTACGAAAGTACCGGTCAATATGGCCGTTCCACCTTCCGCCTGGTGGATCTGGAAACAGGAGCGCCGCAGCGCAAACTCGATTTCGGCAAGAAATATTTCGTAGAAGGCTCCACCGTCCTGGACGACAACCTGTATATCCTGACGTGGGAAAGCCGGGTGGCCTTCGTCTATGACGCAGCGACGCTCCAGTACAAGGCCTCCTACCGGTATCCGCGCGAAGGCTGGGGCCTGACCACGGACGGGACCCACCTGATCGCCAGCGACGGCAGCGCCCAGCTGTATTTCATGGATACGAAATTCGTCGTGCGCAAGACCCTGTCCGTACGCATGAACGGAAGGGCCGTCGCCAACCTGAACGAACTGGAATACATCGACGGAAAAATCTGGGCCAACGTCTATATGACGGACCTCATCGTCGTGATCGACCCGGAAACCGGCTATGTCGAGGCGGCGGTGGACTGCTCGGGACTGCTTCCCGACCGCCTGCGCACGCCGGACACCGATGTGCTCAACGGCATCGCCTACCAGGATGGCCGCCTCTTCCTGACGGGGAAGGACTGGCCGCGGCTGTACGAAGTGGAATTGATTGAAAAATAACTATTTATATAAATAAGTAAAAGCGGGGGTACCGGGAAACCGGTTGAGAAATACCCATTGAACCTGATGCGGTCCATACCGCCGTAGGGAGGCTTATCTCAAGGACGCAGCGCGTCCACCCTTTGCATAAAACATGTCCTTTATGCGAAGTTTTTTTATTGTATCCGCCCTGGCGCTGAGCATGACAGCCCTGGCACAAGAACCTGAGAAGCTGGACAGCGTCGTCGTATCCGCTTCCCGGGCCGGCGAAAGGACGCCGGTCACCTATTCCACCGTCGGCAGCCAGACGCTGCGGGCGGCCAATCCGTCCCAATCCCTGCCCATGAACCTGGGACTGCAACCTTCGGTCGTCGTCTCCACGGAAGGCGGCACCGGTCTGGGCTATTCCAAAATGACGGTCCGCGGCTCCAAGGGGTCGCAGATCAATGTGACGCTCAATGGCATCACCCTCAATGACGCCGAATCCCAGGAGGTCTTCTGGGTAAACATCCCG
>JAFUWX010000033.1 GCA_017471025.1 Bacteroidales bacterium | reverse complement strand
CAACGCCGCAGCGGAGTCACTCAACTCCAAGCTCAAAGGCTTCCGTGCTCAGGTAAGAGGAGTATCAGATCTACCCTTCTTCATGTATAGAGTCTGTCAAATCTTTGGGTAGTCATACCCGGAACTTTGCAAGTGAGCCAGTATTGAACTTAAATTACAAATCATTATAACTCTAGATCCATGAAGCGTTTTTATGCTATTACTATGTGCCTGCTGACGATATTGGTATCTTGCCAGACAAATCAGTCACAAATCGTTGATGGCGCAAAGCAAATCGAGAGCCGGCCTCTTGAATGGAAGACCCCGCTGAAAACACGTATCCAAGTTCAGGACAACATGGCTTTGCTGGGCGCCGTTGCCGTATATCCTGTCCGTGACCAGGAAGTACTGCTCCAGGTCATGACCGGCGACTGGTGCTTCAAATGGATGAATCTGGAAACAGGTGAAATCAAAGGCCTGGTGCGGCGAGGCCGCGGACCGGGTGAAATGTTGGATGCCGGCTTCGCCGGAAGCAGAGTTCTTCCCGACGGTTTATCTCGTATCTATTTTTACAGTTTAGCCAGTTCTGAGCTAGTAGCCATCAACTTGGAAAAAACTTTGGCAGACGGCAGCGCGTCCGTTGAATTGCGCCAGAATTTGCCAGGCGGCACCATGTATGCGCTGGCATCTGATTCCGATATCCTGGGGTACCGGATGGATTCCAACAATAGGGTTGATTGGTATTCCATCCAAGAGAAAGGCGATGTCTCGCACAAGTTGTTTCCCTTCGGCGACAAGGGCCGCGTCAAAGAAACAGACTACTATTTTGCGGCAACAGCCCTCTCCCCGGATGGGACTCATCTTGTTATGGGTATGGCCTCCTTCCCGAGAATATACATATTCCGTTTGGACAAAGGAACTGCTACCGCCATTGCTTATGGGGACAAAACCGAGCAAGCTATCGCCTCTTCCCTGGAGCAACGCAACGTAGAAATGCCCGCATGCTGTACCTTTGCCACAATCCATGGAGAACAGATTTATGCGCTGGTTCTTGGGCAAAACGGCAGTCCGGACGAAAGTAATTCACTTGAACTCCACATTTACAACATGGAAGGCAAACACCTGTCCAACTGGAAGATGGATGAGTTCCTTGTCAATATCGCCGTTCTTGGTGACGGCTACACGCTGGTCGGTATCACCATGGACGGAGAACTCTACCGATATGAGCTCAAGGCATAGTCCCAATCATTTACCATGAAGCGTTTTTATTCTATTACCTTCTGTCTGCTGGACCTGACCGACCAAGACAGTTGCAGCTTTACGCATATCAACGATGACATGATTACGAACAGGGTTGCAGCGGTATCCGGTGGAGCCACCTTTTTCTCAATGCGCAAGACGGACATTGCTATCTGATTGTGGACGAAGCCTTGACAGAGTAGGCGGATACGCAGGATGCGACAGCCGGATTCCTCCTGGTGGACTTGACATGATGGTTATCCCGTAATGCCCGGATTCGTTGTCAGGATGGTTGCG
The DNA here is from genome assembly GCA_017471025.1 of Bacteroidales bacterium. Taxonomy (GTDB): domain Bacteria; phylum Bacteroidota; class Bacteroidia; order Bacteroidales; family UBA932; genus Cryptobacteroides. The sequence goes on along the minus strand of JAFUWX010000033.1, from coordinate 34,363 downwards.
TCCATCTCAGCTGCCATCCTGATTGTCGGATATTCCGCAAATAACCACGTAATAAAAACTATTGTTATAAAATATTTAAATCATGAAAAACCGAATTAAAGCGGCCATCGCAGCCGCAGGAATCGCTGCTTTAGCAGCAGTCTGCTTCGTTCAAACAAACAATCAGACCGAAGACCTCTTCGAAAAGAATGTGGAGGCATTGGCAAGAGGAGAATCTGGTATATTGGGGCCGATGTGCTCCAAAACAGCAACACGTGGTGATTATTATATGAAACTATGCAGTAGTTGCCGCGGCTCTTATGGCCATTATGCAATGGATGTTGTAGCTTATTGTCCAAAATAGTATGCGCAGATTATTTGTATTCGCCATTGCTCTATATTCCATTTTGCTCGTGTCGTGCAAGAATAACGGTGTTATTCAAGGGGTTGATACATTTTTGGAAACACCTCAGAAAAGGATGACCCTCGAAAAAGACTCCTCGTTCGTATGTGATCTGCCGGATATTCTTTATTGCCAGAACTTACAAATCGTGGAAGATTCCATCTTGGTCATCCAGAGCTTGCCTCAGGAAGGAAAATCCACTCTTTTCGATGCCTATTCAATTCAAGGTTTTCAGCATCTCGGATCCTTTGTAACACAGGGGCGTGGTCCTGGTGAAATACCCGCACCCGAAATAGTTGGCTCAGATACGAAGCAAAACCTACTTTATATCAGAGACAATGCTACAGGTGATGCCTATATCATCGATGTCCACAAAGGCATTCATACGCATGAGGATGATTATATTCAAAACGTCCATCTCCCAGACAATGTAGTAGATTGGGCCCCTATAAATCGTAGCACATACTTATCGTTGGTTCATGAAGGGGAAGAGCTTACCCTTCGAATGCATTCCCATGAAACGTATATATTCCATCCTTACGCCGGGATTAATGCACATAACTATATGACCAAGTTGAGCACGAAGATAACCGGCAATGAGGCAAGCGGTAAATCCGCCCTCGCCATGGTGTGTTTTCCGCAAATTGCAATCGTGGATTCAAACTCCCATGCTCTGCGCTCTATTGCCGTAGATCCTTCATACCGCAACTGGGAATCCATCCTCAACCGCCCATTCGGACCGGAAACGATTCAATACTACAGGAAGATCATATCCTCCGATAGATATATCATCGCCTTATATGATGGTTGTTCATTGAGCGACTTGATCCATTCTGATTCGGGGCATAGACCGGCTCTTCATGTTTTTGATTGGAACGGTAATTTCCTGTATGATTTTCAGATTAAGACGGGTATCGAGGCTATGTGTTATGAACCACTGTCATCCTGTCTCTATTGTATTGAGAGTACTTCAGGCCAGCTCATCAGGTATGACCTATCCATATTGGACAGTATCCTGTTTTAACACTGAGCCCGGATGATGATCTGTACGTCAGTACCTGGTTTACATTACCCATAAACAATAGCCATAAACTTGAATTACAAATCATTATAACGCCAAATCCATGGAAATACGTATTGTGGAGGTTATCACAGCCGCAGGAATCGCTGCTTTAGCAGCAGTCTGCTTCGTTCAAACAAACAATCAGACCAACGACCTCTTCGAAAGAAACGTCGAGGCGCTAGCAGCAGATGAACTCATACCCATTGATCATGTCCTCTGCTTTATGCGTGTAGCAGAAGGGTATGACCCTCAACTCTATCTAGAAGTCCGCAGATGCTCTGACTGTACACTTGTTAAAACATCCACAGCAAACACTCCTTCTGACTGCATGTTATAAATAATCAACAAAAGGCTATGACTACAAAGAACGCTTGGTTGATTCTATGTCTCCTCCTGGTTACCATTGGCGCCTGTAAGGTTCACGAAAAGGAACTCAGCCAGGAATATCTGATTTCCGTTACAGACACCTTGGAAATGCGTCCGCTTTCGAGCGACAGCGTCGCTGTTGAGGGAATTGTCCTGGGACTATTGGCCACCGATCATTTCGCCGTATTTCCGTTGGATAGGGGACCCGCGCCCTTCTATGCCCAGTCTTTGACAGCAGACAAAGAATCGTTCTATTTCGGCCATCAAGGACGGGGCCCGGGAGAGTTTATCCACTTTGACGCAAAAAGCTTGCGTCATATAGAGAAAGATGTCTTTGGCCTTTACGACAGCGGCCGGTTTATGCGGATTGCCTTAAGCAGCCAAAGAGCGGATATCACCGCTGAGAATCTCGCTCATACCCGTCCGGATATGCCCTCCAACGGGTTTAAGCCCTATCGCGATGGTTTTGTCGATTTGAACATAGCCCATCCTGACAACAACAAAGAACTGGTTCTATACGACACATCCGGGGAAATCTCCGGCTACATGGGCGACTATCCGAATTGGGACGCCTCCTCTGAAATGGATAAACGTTTCTTGTATATCAAAAACATCGCTTCAAGCCCGGATGCTCAATCCCTCGCCCTCTTCTATGGACATTATTATGCGGCCCGCTTCTATCGCAATCCCGAAACGGAGCCGCTGACGGTCCGACTTCAGCTATCCTGCTCACAATCCGACGCTATGCAGAGAAAGTGCTATGTCGGAATGCCTTACGCAACAAATACTTCCGTATGGGCGCTATGCATGACAGAAGACGGGGCTGAACTACACGAGTGGAGTTGGACGGGCAAATTACGCCATAGATACATTCTTTCCTCGCCGATTTCTTTCTTCAGTATCACGCCGTCAGGGAAGACCCTTATCGGCTATAATCCTGATACGCAACGGCTTTTTCAGGCAGATATCCACGCGTGAAATGCCTCGACCCCTTCTCGGACATCAGCTTCAACAAGTGTCCCTAAGGCAGCAGATGACAATTCGATAAAAGTTACGTTTTTGGAAAATTTTCGACAAAATGTTGTCGCGACAATACTTTGTTGAATAGTCTAAGCCATTTTCTTACGAATTGTATTTACATTTGCGTAACGCTGGCCCCCAGGCTGTCCCAAGCCAATAAATTATCGAATCAGAATGCATCAAGGTAAAAAAAAAGTAACTTGATTGTATATTATTTTTATAATATTTAACTTTGTAACCAGATTTTACTTACAATAACAACCAACTCCATGGCCTCAAGGAACTTACATCTACATTCCGCTTGTATGCGTTATCTCGCCTTCTTCGTTGGGGCCTTATATCTTTTCCCGGCTTGCGCGGATACGGATAGCCGGTCTGATTATCAAATGCCGGACTTCCCGAACATGGGCCATGCTAAAGTCCATCTCATAACCGGAGAATTAATGGCGAACATGGCGAACGATATTTTTGAACATGGCCAATATCTGTACGTCATATATTATGACCGCAAGGACCAGACATGGTGCCATGTATATGATAAACGCACAGGAGCTGCAACCGGTGATTACTTCCATCGGGGAAACGGCCCGGGAGAAATATTTACGATTCCTGCGTGCAGTGCCCGAGGAGACAGCCTTTTCATCTATGATTTACCTGTAAGGAAACAGATTTCATGCTCCTTTTCGTCCATGCATGAAGAATTCCTATCACCGACAGTCTCTATCTTGGATATCAAGCCCTATGCGAGGAATGCATGCGCATGTGGTCCGACAGGTGAAGAAAGCATTATCCTCAATCAAATAGGCTATGCCCATCCGGACACGATGGGATACCACCGCCTTATGGTAAAAGATATTTATGGGGATACCCTTCAGACCCAGGACTTTGAGCCCTTCTCAGATCCGGTGGAAATGTTCAATCTCTATACGGAATGCCTGATGTCTGTAAATGAGCGAGGAAATCGTCTTGCTGTCGGCTCTGTCTGGGGAGCCATCCTCGAAATCTACGATCTTCCGGCTTTACGCCCAAAGGCATGCTTAAAACTTGTGGATCCCGCATTGGTCTATGGAGCAACACCTTCGCTGACCGCTGACACCAAGGCTGGACTGAGGGACTTGTTCGCAACAGATGACTATCTGTACGCCGCGATTGGCGCAGACGTAAATCTGCTTTCCAACAAGGAAAAAGTGTCTGGGAAAGAGCTGGAAAACAACGATATATACGTTTTCGATTGGGACGGCAAGCCCGTAGGTCATTTGGAAACGGATTATAATATTGAGAAAATGTGTGTAACGGCATTCCGTGACACCATCTACGCAGTCGTATCCGACAGGGAAAAGCGGCTGTACCTGGGTTACATTACCCATAAACAATAGCCATAAACTTGAATTACAAATCATTATAACTCCAAATCCATGAAAACACGTATTGTGGAGACTATCACAGCCGCAGGAATCGCTGCTTTAGCAGCTTTCTGCTTCGTCCAAACAAACGATCAGACCGAAGACCTCTTCGAAAAGAATGTGGAGGTATTGGCTGACGAAGAATCTTCTACAAAATACGAGTGTTATGACACTTTCAGCTACTATAGTTACTTCGGAACTTTGCAACACGTCCGAATATGCGACGGCTGCAAATACGACGATGTATATCGGCCCAGACGTAAAAGTGTATGCCCCCGATGAATGCTCCTTATCACTATTGGCTCTTCTTTTTGCTGATTCTGGCCTTTGCCTGCCAGAATCAGCAGCCCGTGACGGAATACGTGGATATGGATGCCGTGCAGGTACAGGAGCCTCAAGCAGCATTTGTCCCGCTTGATGAAGCTATTGTGCCGACCGATCTCTTCTATGCAGGAGAAACCCTGTTCATTGTCAACAGAAACCGCAAAAACGGCGCCCTGTATTCCCACGAAGGAGGAAGTTCCGTCCGCTACGGACGGGGACCCGGCGAAGTGGTTGACTTTCAGCTTATTAAAAACAGCGCCCAGTCTCATCAGCTTAAAGCCGTAACCAACCACTCCGGCCTGTCTTCCTACGAGATTCAGAGCGGCACCGCTACCCTGCAAGACAACATTCCTATGAAGAATCAGGCGGTAAACCGGCCTGCCATGCTTTCGAATGATGAGGTGATTTATCAAGTTCTCGGAGAAAAGCAGCCCTTCGAGATATTCAACGCCAAGAAGAAGCAGACCCGCCCTGTCGGCGTTTTCCCGGATTGGGCGGACAATTGGAGTCGGGATGATCGGGACAATCTGACTTACGCGTTTCCTCTGCCCGGGAAACAAAGCGACAGCCTTTTTGTATTCTATACCTCTCTTCCCTCGTTTGAGATACAGTCTCTAAGCCAAGGGAAAGTGCTTAAGCGGATCCAGTTCCGTTCAGCACACAAGCATGTCACTACCCCTGAGGCCTACTACAATGGCGAGGATTACGTTTATTACATGGACCCGATATACTGGAACGGGCACATCTTCGTACTGTATTTCGACCAGCCTTCCGCCTCCGAACCTTCCTACACCTACCTCGTGGAAATAGGCCCCCAAGGCGAAGTTTGCGCTTGCCGCAGAATCCCTTACGGGTGCATACGCTTCAGTATCAGCCCCTCCGGACAATTCGCCGGCTTGGTTCAGGGTGAAGAGGGCTTCGGAATCGTCACGTTCCATCTTTAACGATAATGCCCTTGTCCGGCATGCTTCAACGCTTTCTCGGATATCCCGCACACGCTATTGCAGGACCATATGGAAGATACGAGCAAAACCGAATTAAATCGTAAATAATTTGGATTAATCTGTTAATTATTGTAACTTTGCTAACGAAAACTAAAAATAACAAATAACCACGTGACTCATAAGAGTTTAAATATACATTCCACTTGTTTTCAGCATCTTGCCCTCTTCCTTGGGATTCTATGTCTCCTCCCTTCGTGCGGAGAAAAGCAACAATTGCGAAAGGCCTTACGAGAATTCCAGGCTGCCACCATTACATTCCCTGACAAAATGTCCATCCTAGAAAATGGACATATTAAAGATTCTATCACCCTACAAGGAGGTCCCCGGTTTGTTGTTTATGTTTCTCCAGAAGACTGCTCCTCGTGCAGAGCCCTTCACTTAGCAGATGATAGTAATCTTTTCGATTTTGCCAAAAAACAATCTTTAGATCTATACATAGTTTTCTCAACCAATCCAGAAGATATTACCTCCGTGCTCAATGACTTGATTCTAGCATCACACCTCTACCCTCTATGGATTGATTCACAAGGAGAATTTTCGCGTAACAACAGCGCAGTCATCCCTAACGACAAGCGTTTTCACTATTTCTTACTTGACCCTAAAGGACATCCGGTAGTTGTCGGAAATCCTGCTCATAGTGATATGATTAAATCTTTAATAATCAATTTTTTAAATCATGAAGAAAAACGTTAAAATTATTGTATCAGTCATTAGCGTTGCGGCATTGGCGTTTGTTTGCGGCGTCAAGTCAAAGAATCATTCAATGGACCTCTTCGAAATGAATGTCGAAGCCCTTGCTTCTATCGAAGTTTATGGAGACGAGGAGACGTGCCGAACGAATAATGGTTACTGGAACATGGCGCTCGTTTGCGCTGATGGTGGGATTATCTCGCAGACATGCACAGTATCAGGGGAATTAACTATAATGGGGGTAACAATTAAAGGTAATTATACCGCCGGCAACGTTTATAACGGATGCTGGGCAAGATTTTCTTGTACAAATAGCTCTGGGAACTGCTGCAATGCTGGAGAGCAAGGTATTCGGGTTTACTTTAATTAACCATTACAATTTCGGTTATTTATGAAAAGCAACTGGATTGCGTGTATAGCCCTGTCAATCGCCGCAGCATGGGGATTGATTAGCTGCTCTTCCAAGACGCAAAGTGGCACATCCTATTCCCTGGAAAGTGAGCCCTCCGCCGTCTTACAGCATTGGGTCAGTGACATCGAACTGATTCCTGTCCCGCAAGGACACCCCATTTCCTTTGTAACCAAAATCGCATACCGCAACGGGGCCTATTACATTCTCACCGGAAATGGGCTGTTCTTGTTTTCTCCAGAAAAGGGAACTTTACGGGAAATATCAGCCTATGGCAATTCCAATGCTGAATGGCTTAGACTGAACACCTTCTATTTTTCCGAGAAGGACCAGGATTTGTGCCTGATTGATTCTTTCAAATCAAATATCCTCCACTATTCGCTTCAGGGCACTTATCAATACACCGAACATCTCAATGGCTTGTCATCCTATGAAGTCACTGACGCCGTCCAGGTCGGCAACGATTTGATACTCAGTTGCGGCTTATTCCGCGACCAATCCTGCATTTATCTCAAGGCCCCCGGAAAAGATTTCTCCGCCGCAATCAAACTCAAAGAGTTAGCATTCAAGTCCCAACACGCCATTCAAGGAATCGGGAAGCATACCCTTTCTGACTATAATGCGAACCTCCGTTGCGTCGTCCCTTTTGACAACCATATCTACGAAATCAAGGATGACTTACTGACCGTAACGGATACCATTCCGACTCCAAGTCCTGTCCCATCCGCAAAGTTCTTAGCTGAGTCAAGTGATTTTTCGTTGCTTGAGATGGGCGTAAGATGCTTAAATGGGAAAATATCACCTTGTTTTTCCGGAATTTATGAGACCTCAAAATGGATTCTCCTTCCATTTTTCGATGCTCAGTTTACCCTTTTGGATAAGGACACGAAAAAAGCATATTTCGCAGATACAACTTGCATGAATGAAGCCTTAGGCTTCCCGCTATCCAATATTCAAGGCAGCAACGGAGACACCTTGTTATGCTATTGGAATGCACTGGATTTTTCTTCCAGGTTCGACGCATTGAAACAACCTACTCCGCTTCGCGAGAAAATTCAGGCCCGGCTGGCCGAATCAAAACTGAATCCGGACGATGACTTTATCATAGCCGTTCATCTTTCCAAGTAATCGACAATGTTTATCAGTCAAGTCCAAAAGTGTATGCCCCCGATGAATGCTCCCTATCACATTGGCTCTTCTTTTTGCTGATTCTGGCCGTTGCCTGCCAGAATCAGCAGCCAGTGACGGAATACGTGGATATGGATACCGTGCAGTTACAGGGTGAAGAAGGCTTCGGGATTTTTTCGTTCAACCTTAAACGATAAGTTCTTTGTACGACATGCCTCAACGCCTTATCAGATATACCGCATACACCCTCGTCGCCATCGTGCTGGCGGGGGTGCTGGCGCGTATCTGCATAACGGACTGGTTCATCGTTCGCGGAGAGTCCATGTATCCCACGCTACGGGACGGTCAAGTCGTATGGGCGAACAAACTGCCTTTGGGCTGCCGCATTTACACCTCCTTCGACTTTTCTCAGCCTAAACTGAAATGCTTTCGCCTCCATGGACTCGGGAGAATCCAGCACGACGATCTGGTCATCTTCAATGATCCAGACCCTTTCGGTGACGGACACATCTCGTTTAAAATTAACCGCGTATATATCAAACGCTGCATAGCCTCTCCGGGAGACACCTTATGTATCCGTGACGGCTATTATTTACGGAACGGACTTCGGACGGGATCTATTCCGGCACAACGCGCCCTCTGTGAGGCATCAGACAGCACGCTGGCGGAAAAGGGCGTTTTTCTTCCCGCCTTCCCGTACCTTCCGGGTTGGAGCATCAAGAACATGGGACCCGTCTATGTGCCTCGAAAAGGGGACACAGTCGCCATAGATTCCATATCTGCTGCCATCTATGCCCGAGCCATAGAATACGAGACCGGTATCCCGCAGGCTCAAATAGCGGACAGTCTTACAACTTATACTTTCAGGCACGACTATTATTTTTTTGGCGGAGACCTCGTGGACAACTCCCGTGACAGCCGTTACTTCGGCATCGTTCCCGATGATTTCGTTATTGGGAAAACTCATAAGAAAAGAACATTTCACAAATCTTTCAGAAACGGTATCCGAACGGCTCTTAATACAGCCGCTGATAATCGAAGCAATCTCGAATATGTATTGGATTATTATGAGACCGATTCTTTAAAAAGGCTCGCAGCAGAATATCTAATTGCGGCAATGCCATATCACTATTCATACATTGAGTCTGATTCAGAAGACTCTATCAAAGCGACACTCGCCAGTATGGCACATTTACGCAAGGAATGCGACAGCAAACTTAAATCTTATGTAAAAATGCCTAACATGCGTATATATGACCAACAATTAATATCAGCTAGTTTATTAATTAGCAATATAGACAGGGCATTCGCAAGTTGGCGTAAGCGTCCTTGGTCACGGTACATATCATTTGAGCAATTTTGTAACTTCATCCTGCCCTATAGGGTCGGAGATGAACGTCCGGAAGAATGGCGTGAAATTTACGAACAAAGATATGCCCCCCTTATGGATTCATTATGTAAGAGTTCTGATATTATAGTGGCTGTAAGTACCATACAGCGATGTTTAAAGGATACTTCTTTTTACTACCACGATGTCTGTAATCTTCCTTCTTTAGGGCCTAAGTTCCTGCTGAATCATCGCATAGGAACCTGCCGTGAAAGTACTGACTTTGCATTATACTTATTCAGAGCGTTGGGAATTCCAGTCACAACCGATTATAGTCGAATTGACGGGACACACATCTGGAATATGGTTTTGGACAGCACCGGACGTTATGAAATGTTTTGGATGGATAGCTGGAATGGAATTGTCGCTCGTAGAGGTGGTTCTGACGGATTGTTAAAGGGAAAAGTATATCGGCGCATGTTCTTCCCAGAACAGGGTTCTCTCTTTAAAGATGTTACATCATCTTATTTCGGGCATAATAGCATAAAAATAAAAATGGATACACCTGGAGAGGTGCAACTCGCTGTCTTCGCATATGGACAATGGCATCCTTTCTACAGGCCTGCAGTCCATAAAAAAACCGTGCATATAAAAAATATCGAGCCTGGAAATACATATATCTTAATGCGCAATGAAAACTTGGTCAGCTACCCGTTTATCCCAGATTCTTCCGGCCATGTTACATATTTTCACCCAGATACTATTCATCGTCGTGTTGTCCAAGTGAAACGGAAAAGGAGAATACCCTTTTGGCTTATTGAGCACATGCAATTATCTAAAATGATGAGAATCGAAGCGGATATAGATCCGCATTTCTCATCCAAAACATACGATTATTACCTACCAGGTACACAATCCAATTATAACTGGATTTACCCTGATACATCGATGCGGTTCGTTAAGTTATCAGCATCACCTGGACGGCCAGCACAAATGGCCGAGCTACGTTTTTTTAGAGATTTTGACAGACAGGACACAATCCATTCAACTCGTATCTTCATGACAGATAAGCCTGGTTGGGGTCGAAAAGCTGAGAGTATTATTGATAACGATGAATTGACATATTTCCGATCTGAAGCAATTAACGGGAAGATTGTTGTCGATTTAGGACAGAACGAACATGTCAGCGTAATTGAATGGGTTCCACGAAATGACGACAATTTCATCCGCTTTGGAGATGAATATGAATTGATGTACTTAGATGGCCCTTCCGGATGGATAGGGCTTGGACGCCAGATTGCTCGGGATACAATTCTCATATACGATAATGCGCCCAGCAATGCTGTATTCTACCTTAAGAATTATACACGGGGAAGAGAAGAGTTTTCCTTCATCATCAATCAAAATGGGCAGCAAGTTTTCGTTAGCAAATAAACATTTATGGAAAACGTTTCTCCATTCTTGTTTATAACTTGTTTAACAGCGACCTTGGCCGGATGGTGGCCACGGCTGACTCGCCGCTTAGCCATTCTATGCATTGAGATGGCCGGGCTGACAGAAGCAATTATCGGAGTCCGTCAAATTTTCGGATTAGCGCTATCGCGCCACGCCATGTTCAGCCTGACCGGTACATTTGACAATCCCGGACCGCTGGGTGGCTTTCTGGCTGTTGCTGGCGTCGTTTCCATCTGTGATGCAGTCACGAACAGGGCATATCTTGTCAATCCTTTCCGGGCTGAAAAAGAATCACGGCCAGCCATTCTATCAGCATGGTTCGCAGCCGGGTGTGCCGCGATTTGTCTGATACCACTTCCCGCCACAATGAGCCGGACAGCCTGGATTGCCGCTGCTGCTGGAGTCTCGGTGTATGCTTTGGAGCAAGTTGCCGTTCGGAACTGGCTGAAGCATCACAGCCGGTTGATAATTCCCGGCATTCTACTGGTCGCTATCCTGCTTGGCGGGGTATTTTTCCTAAAAAAGGAATCCGCCATCGGCCGCCTGCACATCTGGCACATGGAATTGTTGGCCATCCGTGAAAAGCCCCTGTCAGGGTGGGGCTTCGGCCATGAAATGGGGGCCTATGGAATTGTTCAGCATGACTATTTCGCACAGGGAGGCAGACATGATGTCGAAATCAAGATGGCCGGCTGCCCGGAATACCCTTTCAACGAATATCTGGGGCTGGCTATTGCTGGCGGAATCCCGCTGTTGCTGCTGGCTTTGGGCGCAGGAACTTTATGCATTATCCGTCTGGGGGGAACACCGCTCCGTTATGGCGCAGTCACCTTGGCTGTCTTCGCATTCGCCTCTTACCCGATGAGTCAACCCCTCCTAAGGGCGGTCCTGGCCGTCCTGCTCGGGGCAGCTCTTGCACCGAACAATCCGGCCGGTTGGAAACGCTTGCTTGGGTTGGCTATCCTGTGCATCATCTTGACCGGGACCCTGGTGACAGCGAAACGTCGCAAGGCCTGGCAGGAAGCGCAGGATGCCGTATCCATGTTGTCTTTTTCCAAAACCGGCGACTATTATTCGGGACTGGCCGATGCTCTTGGGGAATACTACCCAGTCTTGCAACATGACTTCCGGTATTTGTACGAATATGGATTAGCACTGCACAAGGAGGGGGCATACGGGCACAGCCTGGAAGTACTCCGTCGCGGAGTTGAGTATTCCTGTGACCCGATGTTCCATAATATCATCGGGAAAAACCTCCAAGCGATGGGAGAATTCGAGGAGGCGGAAGAAGCGTATCGCTATGCTTCTTTCCAGGTACCATGCCGCTTATATCCCCATTTGCTCCTGATCAGGTTATACCAGCAGACGGGTCGCTACGATGCCGCCCGGAAGGAGGCCGAACTCGCCCTCTCACTGCCGGTCAACCCCCGCAACCGGGCCATGCAGGGCATCAGGGAACAGATTTTGCAGGAAAATGAGCGACTGAAGATATGATGAAACGCTTACTTACAATATTCATTTCCGGCGCTGCGGGCCTGCTGCTCTGCGGATCGGTCGGCGCGCAGCGTATGACCCTGGCCGAAGCCTTGGATCTGGCGGGTGGGCAATCCGTCGAAGCGCTGGCTGCCCGAAACGAATTCGTGTCCGCCTACTGGGCCTGGCGCTCCTACAAAGCCAGCCGTCTGCCCTCCGTGGTGCTGTACGGCAACCTGATGAATTTCGACCGGTCGCTGACCTTGCTGCAGAATTTCGAAAACGGCAACATGGTCTATGCCAACACGTACAACCTGCAGAACAGCCTGGGGCTGGCGGTCAACCAGAACGTCACCTTCACGGGCGGCACTTTGTCGCTATACACCGACCTCTCGCGGATCGACCAATACGGCAAACATGCCGGCCTGACCTGGTACGCCCAGCCTGTGACCCTCTCCTACAACCAGCCGCTGATGGCCTACAACCGGTTCAAATGGGACAAGATGATCGAACCGATTGCCTATGAGAAGGCCAAACGGCACTATCTGGAGCAGATGGAAGAGGTGGGCATCCGCACCGTCGGGGCCTTCTACGACCTGGTCCTGGCCCGGGAGAAACAGGCCATCGCCCTGTCCAATTACGAGAACTCCGGGATGCTGCATGCCGTCGCCCGGGAGCGGCTGGCCCTGGGCAGCATCACCCGGGACGAATACCTCCAGCTGGAGATGCGGATGCTGGCCGACAGCATCCAGATCAACGAGACGGCCATCGGCGTGCGCGCTGCGCAGATGGCCCTCAATTCGATTCTGGGCCTGGATGAACGGACGGAGGTGACGCCGGCCCCGGACGAAGTGCTTCCGGACCTGTACCTGGATTATGACCGGGTGCTGGACCTGGCTTTGAACCGGGCTACCTTCCAGCTGAACAACCGGCTCGAAATCCTGCAGGCACAGTCGGAAGTGGCCCGTGCCAAAGCCAACCGGGGCATTTCGATGACCCTGAACGCCCGTTTCGGCCTGTCCAAGACCGGGGCGGCGATCCGCGACGTGTACCTGCAGCCCATCGACCAGGAAGTGGTGGGGCTGAGCTTCAGCGTACCGATTTTCGACTGGGGGCTTGGCAGGGGACGCGTCCAGAAGGCCCAGGCCGCCCAGGCCGTGGTCGAAGCCAGCGCCCTGCAGAGCGAAAACGACTTCCGGCGGGACATCTTCTCGAAAGTCGCCCAGTTCAACAGCCAACGCGACCAATGCACCGTCTCGCGACGGGCCGCGGCCATCGCCCGGGAACGCTATGCCCTGGTCATGGAACGCTTCCGCGCCGGGGCCATCGGCGTGACCGAACTAAACAATGCCCAGACGGAAAAAGACAATGCCGCCAGCAAATATATCAATGACCTGGCCACTTTCTGGAAGTCCTATTACACCCTTCGCAAAGCCGCCCTGTATGATTTCATCGGCGGAAAAGAACTCGATGTCGATCCCGAAAAAATGATGAGTCGTCCATGAAACATATCCTTACCCTTCTCCTGGGGCTCACAGCCCTGACCGCCTGCGGGACCCGCGGCGGAAAAACGACGGACAGTCCACAGGCCCGCCGGGACTGGCAGCCCGAAGAAAACAAAGTGGAAGTCATCACCTTGCAGCGTACGGATTTCCCGGTGCAGATTCTGTCCAACGGGCGCCTCTCCGCCATGCGCAAGGCTACCCTGTCCTTCAGGACTTCCGGCACCATCAGCCGGCTGAACGTAAGCCCGGGCAGCCGCGTGGAAAAGGGAGCCGTCATCGCCCAGCTGGACCGTCCCGACCTGGACCTGGCCCTGGAGTCGGCACAAATCGCGCTGCAACGCGCCCGGCTCGACCTGCTGGACCGGCTGGCCGGTCTGGGATATACGCCGAAAGATACGGCTTCGATCCCGGCGGACATCCTGGAAATGGCCCGGATGCGCTCGGGCTATACGGCTGCATGCAACGCCCTGGCCAAAGCCCGGTACGACCGGGACGGCGCCGTGCTGAAGGCCCCCTTCACGGGACGGGTTGCCGACCTGAGCGCCCGCGTCCATGACCCCGCCCCCTCCTCGGCCCTTTGCACGCTGCTGGATGACAGTGCGATGGAAGTGCAGTTCACGGTGATGGAAGCCGATTATGCGCGCGTCTCCCGCGGCATGGCCATCCGGGTCAGGCCCTTCACAGACGGGTCGCAGGAGTATCGCGGCCAGGTGACCGGCATCAATCCTTCCGTGGGAAAGAACGGTCTCGTGACCCTGACCGGCAGCGTACCCGGGGCAAGCGGCCTGCTGGACGGGATGAATGTCCATGTCCTGCTGGAGAAGACCCTGCCCGGACGCCTGGTGGTACCCAAGGGCGCCGTCGTCATCCGGGACAACCTGCCCGTCCTCTTCACCCTCACGGAGGAAGGTACCGCCCGCTGGGTCTATGTCAACCTGTTGGAATCCAATGCCGAATCCTACGCCGTCGAGGCCAATGGCGACCGCGGCGCGACCCTCGCTCCCGGTGAGCGCGTGATCGTGAGCGGCAACCTCAACCTGGCAGACGGTTCGGCCGTCGTCCTGAAATAATGCTGAAGCATTTCATAGACAGACCGATAGCCGTGACGATGGTGCTGGGGAGCATCCTCGTTGTGGGCATCGTGTGCGCCCTGCGCCTGCCGGTATCGCTGCTGCCGGATGTCGATATCCCCTATATCACCGTCCAGGTCGATGCGCCCCAGATGTCGGCCCGGGAGCTGGATGCCGCCGTCGTCCGGCCGCTGCGCAACCAGTTCCGGCAGATAGACGGCATTGCCGGCTTACAGGGCGAGGCCAAGGACGGCAGCGCACGTCTCAAACTGTCCTTCAGCCATGCCGACAACCTGGACTACCGTTTCATCGAGGTCAACGAAAAGCTGGACCGCGCAATGGGTTCCCTGCCGGACATCAGCCGGCCCAAGGTCATGAAAGCCAGCGCGACCGACCTCCCGGCCTTCTACCTGAACCTGACGGCGCGGAACGGGGATTTCCTTGCCCTGAGCCGCTTCGCCCGCGATGTTATCGTCAAGCGCCTGGAGCAGCTGGACGCCGTCTCCATGGTGGACGCGAGCGGATATGAGGAAGCGGAAATCTTGATCGTGCCCGACGCCGCCCGGATGGCCCAGTGCGGCATCACCCCGACGCAGTTGGAGTCCCTGGTACGTTCGGCCGATATCCGGCTCGGAAGCCTGACCATCCGGGACGGACAGTATCGATATGGCGTACGTTTCCAGTCAAATGTCGCCGACGTCGGGGAAATCCGCGACCTGTGGATCAACCACGACGGACAGCTCCTGCAGCTGGGCGAAATCGCTTCGGTCGAAGAAGTACCCGCCCCGCGCGCCGGCATGCTCACCTCGGACGGTCAGCCCGCCGTGAGCCTGGCCGTCATCAAGCAGAGCGACGCCCGGATGAGCGACCTGCGCCGGAGCGTCACCGCGTTGATGGAGACGATGCGGACGGATTATCCGGACGTGGAGTTCACCCTGACCCGCGACCAGACGGCCCTGCTGGACTATTCCATCGGCAACCTGATTCAGAGCATCATCATCGGCATCCTGCTGGCCTGCCTGGCCATTTTCCTGTTCATGCGGGATTTCCGCAGCCCGGCCTTGGTCGCCGTCACCATTCCCGTGTCGCTCGTTTTTGCGATGCTGGTCTTCCGACTGGCCGGGATGTCGCTGAATATCATATCCTTATCCGGGCTGTTGCTGGGTGTCGGCATGATGACGGACAATACGCTGATCCTGGTGGACAACATCACCGGACGCTGGCAGCGGGGCGACTCCTTGCGGGCGTCCGTGCTCACGGGTACGCGGGAAGTGACGGCTCCGATGCTGAGCGCCATCCTGACCACCTGCGCGGTATTCATTCCCCTGGTCAGCATCAACGGCCTCGCCGGCGCCTTGTTCCGCGACCAGGCCCTGGCTGTCGCCATCGTCCTGTTCACTTCCTGGCTCGTGACCATTACCGCCGTGCCGGTCTATTATTTCTGCTGGTACCGGCGTCAGACGGCCTTCCGTCCGCATCCGCTGCTGGAGCGCATCGCTTTTACCCCGGCGCTGGAGCGCTGGGACGGCCGGGTGAACAGCTGGATGCTGCGCCACCGGGGCGTAGCCTGGGCGCTGGTCGGCCTGTCCGCCATCGGGGCCGTGCTGGGCTTCCTGTTCATCCCGAAAGCCACCCTGCCCCACCTGACCCGGACCGATACCCTGCTTCGTATCGACTGGAACGAAAGCCTCTCGCCCGAGGAAGGCATCCGGCGGCTGGCCCTGCTGGAGGACGAGGCCGCGCCGCTGCACCGAACGGCCATGGCCGGGGTACAGCAGTTCGTCCTGGACCACGACGGCGACCTGGGAAGCGGCGAAGGCATGCTCTATCTGGCTTATGACCGGGAACAGGACCTGACGGATGCCCAAGCGCGGCTGGAGACCTCCATCCACCGGCTGTGGCCCAGCGCCGGCTATGCATTCTCTCCGGCGGGCAATATCTTCGACCTGGCTTTCGGTAGCCGGGAAGCGCCCCTGACCGCCCGCCTGCACAGCACGGTGTCGGAGGAGGCGGACGTGGCCTCGCTCCGTACCTGCCTGGCCGCCATCCGGGAGGCGATGCCCGGGACGGCCATCCCGGCCATTCCGGTCAAGGAACAAATCGTGTTTACCGCGGACCCGGAGCGGATGGCGCTCTCCGGCGTGGGGTATCCCGCCCTGCTGTCATCGCTGCGGAGCGCCCTGCGCAGCAACCGCGTGCTGACCCTTGTCCAGGGCGACCGGTCGGTGCCGGTGCTGATCAGTACCGACCCGCAATCCCTCTCCAGGATCTTGGAGAGCACCACGGTACGCGCCGGCCAGACCGACATCCCGCTCAGCGCCTTGATGCGGCAAGGGACGGCAGAAGACCTCAAGAGCCTGTTTTCAGGCCCGGAAGGCACCTACTATCCCGTGGCGTTCGACATTGACTACCGCGATGTGCCGGCGGCCATGGAAGCGGTGCGCGGCGCCGTCGCCCGGGACGGCCGTTTCGAGGCGGGATTCTCCGGCAGCTGGTTCTCCACGCGCGACATGATCCGGGACCTGCTGCTGACCTTCCTGATCGCCATCGTGCTGCTGTACCTCATCCTGGCCGCACAGTTCGAATCGCTCCTGCAGCCCGTGATCATCCTGCTGGAAGTCGTCATCGACGCTTGCGTGGCCATCGGGGTGCTGTGGCTCTGCGGCGAGACCCTCAACCTCATGTCCATGATCGGCCTGGTGGTCATCACCGGCATCGTCATCAACGATTCCATCCTCAAGATCGACACCATCAACCGCCTGCGCCGGGAGGGCATGTCCACGGACGAGGCCATCCTGACGGCCGGGCAGCGCCGGCTCAAGGCCATCATCATGACGTCCTTGACGACCATCCTGGCCGTCTGTCCCTTCCTCTGGCGCGGCAACCTCGGCGCCGACCTCCAGTTCCCCCTGTCGCTGGTCATCGTGGCCGGCATGACGGCGGGTACCCTGGTCAGTCTCTTCGTCGTCCCGGCCCTGTACCGGAGCATAACCCGTTCCTGATGGCGAAAGGCCGCGCATACTCACCTTTTACGGTCATCCTGGTGACCGTCGCCCTGTCTGTCCTCGGGCTGCTGGGCGCCCGAGGCCTGCAACTGAGCTATACGCCTATCCCCCACCGGCAGATGCTCCAGGTATGGGTGACCCTTCCGGACGCCGCCCCGGCGGTCATGGAGGCCGAAGTGACCTCCCGCCTGGAAGCCGCCCTGTCCGTCATGCCGGCCTGCAAAAACATTTCTTCGACCTCATATCGCGGCAGTGCCGCCATCACCCTCGAACTCGACCGGCGGGCCGACCTGCAGCAGGCCCGCTTCGAAGCATCCACCCGGCTTGCCTCCCTCTGGCCGAGCCTGCCGCCGGGGACAGGTTATCCCTACCTGACGGCCGGCGGTTCCGGGGAACGCGGCGGACAACTGGTCTGGCGCCTGCGCAGCCCCCGCCCGGCCAGCGCCATCGCCGAATTCGCCCGGCGGCATCTGACCTATCCCCTCTCGGGGATTCCCGGGGTGGAAAGCGTCAGCATATCGGGCGATACGCCCTACGAATGGGAAATCACTTACGATGCCGACAAGGCGGCGGCCCTCGGCGTCACCGGGGACGACATCACCGAGGCGGTCCGCACGGCGCGGCGCAGCGAAATCGCGGGCCTGTGGGAGGAAGACGGACGACTGCATGCGGTCCTGCTGCAGACCGGGGACGCGCAGGAGCCGCCGTCCTTTTACGACATTCCCGTTCCCGTACGCGGCATGCAGGCCGACAGCATCAGGGGACAGCGGCTCGTCCCGCTGGGCGAACTGGCCACCTTCCATTACCGGGAACGCCCGCCACAGTCATATTTCCGGCTGAACGGACTCAACACCGTCACCCTCGTAGCCGACCTCTCGCCCCGGGCCAACCTCCTCGTCTCAGCCAGGGCGCTGCGGCAGGAGATGGCGCAGCTGCAAGGGCAGGTATTCCCGGCCGACATCACGGCCGAACTGAGCTACGATTCTTCCGAGTATATTGCGGACGAACTCCAGAAAATCCTACTGCGTACCGGCCTGTGCCTGCTGATCCTGCTGCTGTTCTCGCTGCTGGTGAGCCGCTCCTGGCGGAAGATGCTGATCCTGATGCTTTCGCTCGCGGCCAGCCTGCTGATGGCGCTGGGACTGTACAGGCTGCTGGGTCTGCCGATCCATATCTATACCCTGGCCGGCATCACCGTATCGCTGGGCATCATCATCGACACCTCGATCCTGATGACCGACCATTATGGCAAATATCACGATTACGGGGCCTTCCCGTCCATCGTCTATGCCGTGCTGACGACGCTGGCCGCCCTGCTGCTGGTGCTGCTTCTGCCGCAGCAGGAACGGCTCAACCTGACGGATTTCATGGCGGTGATCGTCGTCAACCTGTCGGTCTCGCTGGCCGTCAGCGGTCTGCTGGTACCGGCTCTCGTGGACGTGCTGGGCGACGATGCGCAGCAGGCTGCACACCGTCCGCGCCGGAGCCGGGTGCGCTTCTACCGGGGCTACCGGCGGCTGATTGCCTGGGGGACGCGTCACCGCTGGCTCTGGGTGCTGGTCCTGCTGACCGCCTTCGGCCTGCCCCTCTATCTGTTGCCGCAGGCCTCTTCGCTGGGGCGGGATGACGATTCCCTGACGGCGCGCCTCGTCCGATGGGAGCCTTATGCCGCCCACCGGAGCAGCATCGACAAGGTCCTGGGCTCGCTCTCGGGGCTTTTCCACCGGAGCCTGGACCGGGCCAATTTCTACCGGGAGCCCGACCGGACGATCTTGAGCATCCGGGCCGGCATGCCGGAGGGCTGCACCGTGGCGCAGCTCAACGACGTGATGTTGGAGATGGAGAATTTCCTATCTCAATTCCCTGAAATAGAATCGTTTACCACGCAGATACGCAGCCGCTCCGACGGCGAGGTCACAGTGCGTTTCAAACCGGAGTTCGAGGATACCGCCTTCCCGGCCCGCCTCAAGTCGGAGGTCACGGCGGCAGCCATCAGCTACGGCGGCGCGAACTGGAGCATCAGCGGCGTGAACGACCAGTATTTCAACAACAACATCGTCACGGACCACAAGAGCGACCAGATCACCCTGCATGGATACAACTACGAGCAGCTGCAGGGTTATGCGCAGCAGCTGGTGGCGCATCTGGCGGAGAACCGCCGGGTCAGCGGACCGGAAATCCGGAGCGGCAGCTGGTGGGGACGGCCGGACACGGAGTTGCATGTCCACTATGACCGGGAGGCGCTGGCCGCCTCGGGCGTGCGTCCGGAGACCTATTACCAGGCCCTTTCCCAGCGGCTTTTCACCTCGAATCTGGACCTTCCGGCGGAAGGCGGCGTGCGTGTGCCCGTCACCATCCACTCCTCGGACGCGGACCGCTTCGACCTCTGGCATGTGCGCAGCGTCCCGATTCCCGTGGACAGCACGGCCATCACCCTCTCGGGCATCGGAGACATCGAGAAACAGCGCAGCGGCATCGATATCTACCGGGACAACCAGTCCTATACCTTGCGGGTCTGCTATGATTTCATCGGGAGCTGGCAGCTGTCGCGCAAACTGGCCGAGGATACGGTCAACTGGCTGAACCAGGACGTGCTGCCGGTCGGTTACAAGGCTGAAGCCCCCTCGGGATTCTGGTCCCCGGAGGCCGAGGCGCGGTATCTGTGGCTGATCCTGCTGATCGTCGCCGTCATCTGGGTCATGCTGACCATCGCCTTCGAATCGCTGCGCGCCCCGCTGGCGGTCATCCTGATGATTCCGGTGTCTTTCCTGGGCTTGTTCCTGACCTTCGGGCTGAGCGATTTCACCTTTGACAGGGGCGGATTCGCAGCCTTGGTCATGCTCTGCGGCCTGACGGTCAACGCGGGCATCTACCTGGTCTGCGCCTGCCGGACCCCGGTGCCGACCCCGGCACGCTACCTGCGGGCGTTCCGGCAGAAAATCGGCCCGATTTCGCTCACGGTCCTTTCGACCATACTCGGACTGCTGCCCTTCCTGTCGGATGGGCCCAAAGAGGTATTCTGGTTTGATTTTGCCGTCGGCACCATCAGCGGCATGGCCTTTTCCGTATTCGCCCTACTGATGTACCTGCCCGTATTCCTGTGCAAGAAAGCGTAGGCTCACGCCTGCAGGAGGGCGATGGTCTCCTCCAAGGTCAGCGCATCGGCGATGGCGAACTGTCCGCTCCGGCTGCGCTGCAGGGCGCCCAGATGGGCCCCGGAGCCGAGCGCTTCCCCCAGGTCGCGGGCGAAAGCGCGGATGTAAGTACCTTTGGAACAGGCGATTCTGATCCGGGCCATCGGCAGGTCCCGGCCGCCTTCGGCGACATGGATGCGGCTCGATGCGGCGGAGGCATCGGCCGGCAGGGCCGGCTGCGGGGCGGTGCCGGCCGGATAGAAGGCCAGCAGTTCCAGGTCGGAAATCACGATCCGCTGCCGGGTCAGTGCGGAAAGGGCGGCTTCATCGAGGTCTCCCCCGCTTTTGTATAGCCGCCGGGCCATCTCATAGGCCCGCACCCCATCGACGGACTTGGCGGAAAACAGCGGCGCCACCTGCTCCTGCTCGCCCAGGAAGGACGGCAGGACGGAGCGCAGCGCTTCCGCATCGATCTGCTCGTAGGGATAACGCCGGTCGATCTCTTTTTCCAGGTCATAGGAAGGGGTCGTGGCCCCGAAGACGATGTCGGCGATGTATTCCTTGTCGTGCTTCTGCAAGGTCTCGGCCTGCCGGGTCGCAGGGCCGATGCACACCAGCAGGATGCCGGTGGCCAGGGGGTCCAGCGTACCGGCGTGCCCCACCTTGAGGTTCTTTTTGTGGAAATGCCGGACAGCCGCGTATTTGACCTTGCGGATGACGTCGGCGGAGGTCCAGCGCCAGGGCTTGTCAATAGGAATGACAATGCCTTCCGGATAGTCTTCTATGGACTCCGAAAGGCATTTGACTGTTCGGTCCGGTATCAGAAACATACCATCTTGTCGATGCGGCGCTGGTGACGGCCGCCTTCGAAGGCGGTCTCCAGCCAGGTCTGCACGATGTGCTGGGCCATGCGATAGGAAATGAAGCGGGCGGGCATCACCAGGACGTTGGCGTTGTTATGGGCTTTGACCAGGCGGCCGATTTCCGAAGACCAGGCCAGGCCGGCCCGGATGCCGCGGTGCTTGTTCAGGGTCATCGCCATGTCGTTTCCGGTGCCGCAGAGGGCGATGCCGACATCCACCCGGCCCTGCTCGACGGCCTGGGCCAGCGGATGGGCGACGTCGCTGTAATCCATACTTACTTCGGAGTCGGTGCCGAAGTCCACCATCTCATAGCCTTTCGCCCGTAGCCAGGCGATCAGTTTGCCCTTATAGGCAAAGCCGGCGTGGTCGCTGCAGATTCCGATTTTCATGCGAGTCTGGTTTTAATATAATCCATACGGGCGGCAAGTTCCGCCCGGCCGATAAAGGAAACGATGTCGGCGATGCCCAGGCCGCTGGATGCCCCGGCGAGGGCCAGCCGCAGGCAGTTCATCACCTTGCCCATGGGCCATTCATGACCCTTGATATAGTCCTCCAGGGCCGTCTCGACGCTGGCTTTGTCCATCGCGCCCTTGTATTCACCGGCCAGATAGGCGGCCGCCTGCAGGGCCAGGCTGTCATTCTCCTCTTTCCAGAATTTATCGACATCCTTCGCCAGGAAGGGAGCCGTCAGGCTGTCGTCATAGACCTTCGCCCGCGGATCGGGAGCTCGGCGCGGGTCCGCCGGTTTCTGCTCCACGGCGGCGCCGGCCTTGATGCCGAAGGCCTCGAATTCTTTCGGGGCGACGAAAAGGTAGGAAGCCACCGTCCAGAAGTCGGCGACGAAGGTGGCGCGCTCCTTGACCAGCCGGACCACAGCCTCTACATATTCGCGGGTAAAGACATGGTTGCGGAAATCCGCACCGAAACCGGCGAATTCGCAGCCGGCCGTGAGGGCGCACTTCGGACAGGTAACCACCTGGATACCATGACTTTCCAAAATGGGGATAAAGAGGTCGGTGAGCTCCTCGTCGGTCTTCAGACGCAGGTATTCCTTGTTGTACCAGCGGGCTTTTTCCGGGTTGAAGCGGGCGCCAGACTTGACGATGCGCTCCAGGGAGAAGGCGGGGACCAGTTCTTCGATGGTGAACATTTCCCTTTCGTCACCCGGATTCCAGCCCAGGAAGGCCAGCAGGTTGACGAAGGCCTCCGGGAAATAGCCGTCTTCGCGATAGCCCCGGGACACTTCGCCGGCGGCATTGACCCATTTGAGCGGGAACACGGGGAAGCCGAGTTTGTCGCCGTCGCGCTTGCTGAGCTTGCCCTTGCCGTCGGGTTTGAGCAGCAGGGACAGGTGGGCGAAGCGCGGCTGGGTTTCTGTCCAGCCGAAGGCCGCATACAGCAGATAGTGCAGCGGCAGGGACGGCAGCCATTCTTCGCCGCGGATGACCTCGGTGATTTCCATCAGGTGGTCGTCCACGATGTTGGCCAGGTGGTAGGTCGGCAGTTCGTCGGCCCGCTTCCAGAGCACCTTGTCGTCCAGGGTGTCGGTATTGACTTCGATATGGCCGCGGATGAGGTCGTCCATCGCCACGACCGTGTCCTCCGGCATCTTGAAGCGGATGGTCCAGTCGGTGGTGTCGGCAAGCAGGCGCTGGGTCTCTTCCGGACTGAGCGTCAGCGAGTTGCGCAGCTCGCGGCGGGTTTTCTGGTTGTAGATGAAGGTCTGTCCGGCCGCTTCGGCCTCGGCGCGGCGCGCGTCGAGTTCAGCCGCCGTGTCGAAGGCGTAATAGGCATGGCCGGATGCCACCAGCTGCTCGGCATACTGCCGGTAGATCGGCTTGCGCTGGCTCTGGCGGTAAGGGGCATGGGGATGCTTCGGGGAAGCCGTCTCGACCACCTTGCCGTTCTCATCGACACCTTCGTCCGGAATGATGCCGCACCAGTTCAGGGCCTCGATGATGTATTGCTCGGCGCCAGGCACGAAGCGGTGCGAATCGGTATCTTCGATACGGATGATGAAATCGCCTCCGTGCTGCTTGGCATAGAGGTAGTTGTACAGCGCCGTCCGCACGCCGCCCATGTGCAGGGGGCCGGTCGGAGACGGAGCAAATCTCACGCGTGTTCTTCTGGTCATATTTTTGTTTTACAGATCCCAGTCTGAGGGATTATAGGTTGTTTTCGGGGCATTCGGGACATTCGGGAAGTAGGTCACGCCCGTGATCTTCTCCAGGTCGGAGACGCTCATCATTTCGCGCGAGGTCACCTTCTGTCCCTTGAGGTCGTTGGTGTGGCTGCGCACGAAGGCCACGCACTGGAGCTCGGAGGCGGAGCAGGCGGTCACCGCCTTGCGGGACGATCCGCTCTTGGTGCGCAGGAGGACATAGTAGAACATGGTCGGCATGGCCACGTCGGTGCGACTCCAGCCATTCAGTACCCGGGGGCTGACCGTGTTGCCGTAGCCGTCGGTAAATTTGTCGAAATAGCAGCCGATGACGGCGTAGAGGGTGTCGGAGCACACCTGGCCGTCCACATAGTCTTCGAGGGTATTCCAGCCGCCGCCACTGGTATTGAAGCCGGCACTGAGCTGCGGGGCGATGTTGGGGTAATAATAGACCTGCCGGTTGGTGGCCGTGGAGATGGAACGGTCCGCGGAGCCCAGCATGTGCCCCTTGTTGAAGCCGCTGGCGTTGGACTTGCTGTGCCACTGGCTGTCATAGGGGATGTCCGGGTCCTCGCCATAGGCCTCGGAACGGCCGGAACCGCCTTTGTACATGCTGTGTAGCGGTGCCGCCACCCAGAGCGGACAATGGTAACGCTCGCTGTAGCAGACGGTATAGTTGCGGGCGGTCCGCCCGGAAGGGCCGCGCTCGCCGCCGGCGCACAGGTGATAGGCATAATACTGCGTAGGATCCTGGCTGTTGTACATATAGCTTCCGCTCTTGGCGATGTTCATCACCGGGAGCTCGAACCAGCCGGCCTGCGAGCCCTGGGGCTTGTCCTGCTGGGTCTGGGTCGTAAAACTGCGGACGGGGCCATAGAAGTATTTGATCTCGCTGTCGCGCTGCAGGACGACATAGGCCCGGTAGTAATAGGTCTTTCCATCGCCCAGGCCTTCCAGGGTGGCCCGGAAGGATCCGGAGGTGCCGGTGCAGATATCCGGCGACTGCAGGGTCCGGTCCAGGTTGCCCGAAGTGGTGCCCCATTCAAAGCCTACTTCACGCGGGGCCGTGGTGGCTACACTGTACGAAGCGC
Organism: Bacteroidales bacterium; assembly: GCA_017471025.1. Classification (GTDB taxonomy): domain Bacteria; phylum Bacteroidota; class Bacteroidia; order Bacteroidales; family UBA932; genus Cryptobacteroides. Next base: position 9,490 of record JAFUWX010000033.1, on the reverse strand, counting down.
TCAGCACGGCGGAAGATACCGTCAGGGAGCTGGCCGAGCCGGTGGTCACCGTAGCGGTCAGGCCTGCGGGCTGGGGCGGATCTTCGCCTTCTTCTTTCACCAGCGTGACGGAGGTCCCGTCGGCAAAGGAGATGGTCACGGCGGAAGCGGACTGGGTCAGGCCGGAGAACAGGAAGATGTCGCTGAGCTGGGCTGCGGGAGCGGCTTCACCCAGGCTTTTCCAGGCGCCGTCGCCCCAGGCCACCTGCCAGCGGCCGTCCAGGACACGCAAGGCCGGGATGCCGGAGGTCACATAGGCGTCGTCGGCAAGGCTTTCTCCCTCCGCCGTCCAGCAGAATCCGCCCGGGGCAGACATCGCACCGAAAGCGGGGACGCCCTGCTCGTTGTAGTCGCAGGCGATTTCGTAGCGGTCCTGTCCGACAAACAGGGAATAGAGCCCGTCTTCACCCTCGACGGAGGCGACGGGGATATCGCGTTCATAGGCTTCCACCAGGCGCTGGAGGATGGCCATATCCGCTTCGAGGCCTTCGATCAGGCCACGGTATGAGGCGTCCGGCTGCGGGTCGTCGGAAGGCCGTCCGGGGTCATCCGAGGGCTGCGGGTCGCGGGACGGGGCGGCCGGGTCATCGGAAACGACAGGGCGCACCGGGTCCTGGCTGCCGGACAGGGGCTCTCCGGTCGGAGACGTGCAGGCGCCGGCCAGCAGCAGGGCCGCTGCCAGGGCCGCAAAAAAGGTATGCTTGGAATCCTTCATCTTTCACGGTAGGGGAAATCGTACAAAGATAGCCAATTCTTCCCACAGCGCAAAAAAAAGGTTATTTCTCCAGCTGCTGTTTCTGATATTCGGAAGGTGTCATGCCTGTCATCTTGCGGAAGAACCGGCTGAAATAGGCGATATCGTCGATTCCGCATTCGCGGGCCACTTCCCCGACGTTTTTCTCCCCTTCCGCGAGGAGCTTGCAGGCCCGGTCGATCCGGTAGCGCAGGATATAATCGCGGGAGCTCAGCCCCACCGTCGCGTTGAATTTGCGTGAGAGTTGGCGGGGTGAGATGCACAGGCGGTCGGCCAGGGCGTTGACATCGACCATCCCATGGTTCATCTGCTCGGCGAGGATGGCATCCACCTGGTCCAGCCAGTCTTTCGACGCGCCCACCGGCCGCATCTGCGGATCGCGCAGCGTCTCGTTGCGGGCCTCGATTTCTTTCGAGAGGTGGGTGAAACGCTCGTTCAGCAGCTGGAAACGCTGCTCCTGGGCCACCAGGCGGGCCCGCGTCCGGTAGTAGTAGATCACGAAGCCCAGCACCAGGACGAGCAGCGCCAGCAAGGCCAGCAAGTTCGTGATCCAGGTGCGCTGGCGTAGCATTTCGTTGCGGCTGCGCAGCTCGGCATTCTCATAGCGGGCGTTGAAGTCGGCCGTCATCCGGCTGACGTTTTCGCTGTAAATCGTATCGTTCAGGTAGGCGTAGCGTTCCAGCTGCAGGGCCGCGGCGGCCGGGTCGGAATGGCGCAGGGCCTGGTACATGCCGTAATGCGCGCGGGAACGGCTGAGGCGCTCGCCGGTGTAGGTATAGATCTCCACCGCCTGGCCGAAATGCTTGGCCGCGTCGTCCCAGCGTTCCTGTTTGCAGGCGATGTCCCCGAGCTGGTTCTCGCAGATGCCCAGGGAGGCCAGGTTGCCCGTCGCGGCCAGCACGGGCTCCGCCTGCTGGAGCAGGTGTTTCGCCCGGTCGTATTCGCCCTTGCTGAAGAGCGGGGCGGCCATCTGCACACGGCGGATGGCCATCTTCGGGACATTGCCGCTGAGGGAATCCAGGCGGAAGGCCTCGGTCGCGCTGGAGAGGGCCTCGTCATAGCGGCCTTCCGCCATCAGGATATCGGACCGGGTCCCCAGGCGGAGGGCGATCTTGGTCGTATCGCCCAGCTCGCGGGCCATTTCCAGGGAACGGGTGATATATTTCTCGGCCTCGGTATCCTGCCGACTCATGTGGCAGATGTAGGCCATCGTGTTGAGCGACACCACGAGCCTGTCCTTGTCGCCCAGACGGGTATCCGCATCGATGGCTTTCTCGCAGGCCGGCACGGCCAGGTCGAATTTGCCTTCCCGGGTCAGGGAAAGGGCCAGTTCCGCATAACAGTCGCTGATCATCACGAGGTCCTTCCCGCGGGAGGCCAGTTCGGCGGCCCGGGTGAAGTAGGCGGAGGCCGCCTTGAAATCGTTCTCCACCATCTTCTGTTCGCCGGACCAGTAATAGACCTGCAGGGCCAGGGAATCGGGATGGATCCCGACCGGGAAGACCATCAGGCTATCGGTGACTTCCTCTTCGTCCAACCGGGCGAAAATGGCATTGGCCACCTCCACCTTTTCCCGGCCGCGGCTTTTCTCAAAGCGTCCGAGGAGGGCGTCAAAGGGTTCGGCCGTGAGCAGAACCAGGGTGATAATCAGCAAAAAGCGCATAATTTGTACTGTTTAGACAAAGATAACCAATAAATACAAATCAGCCTACTACAACCCGGGGGTGCGGCCGAAAAATCCTACTCTTTGTCCGATTAATCCAAACGCCCCGACCCTTCTTTCCGTATTTTTGCAAAAAGCCCAGACGCATGAAACGATTTCTTTTCCACCTTGCTATTTCCGGGTTGCTGGCCGTGCTGCTTGCCGGCTGCAACAAGCATCCGGACACACCCGGCGGACAGACACCCGCAGGAGAGGACGGCAACGCCGTCACGGTGACCATCCACATGGAAGGGACGGAGGGCGCTTTCGCTACGGAAATCAGCCACAGCATCCGCGTTCGGGAATACGCCTCCCTGGAGGTACAGGTCTCCCCTGCCGACGCCACCCCTAAAATCACATACGAGACCGACGACATCACGATCGCCCGCGTCAGCCGCAACGGCACCATCACCGGGCGCGGCGAGGGAAAGACCGATATCAAGGTGCTGGCCGATGGCGTGGTCAAGGCCGTATGCCACCTGACCGTCCTGGAATACGAAGCGATCGTGTCCGATTTCGAGCTGGACGTCAGCAAAGTCGAACTCCCGTGGGCGTCCTCGCAGCGCGTCGTGGTGAAACGCATCACCCCTTCCGGGATTTCGGTGGGCGACACCCGCTTTGAATTTTCTTCCTCCGATGAGGAAATCTTCACGGTGGAGAACGACAGCGACGGCTTCGGCTGCAAGATCAACGGCATCAAACCGGGCACCGGGACGCTGCACGTGGATGTGCGGAGCGCCCGGCTGGACATTCCCGTCACGGTTACCAAGAAGCACTTCACCGACGTGGACGTCTGGCGCTACGACAGCCCGTACAACGATATGGGGCCGGCCGCGTTCCAGCGGCAGAAACTCACGGTCTATTATCCGACCCTGATAGACGTCTATGTGTATGATGCCGTATCCGAGACCCGTCTCAGCGATGGACTGAACGGCAAATATACCGTCACCGACATCAGCAAGGAGACGGTGAGGACCTCCGTATGGGAAGATTGCATTTCCATAATCGCCCGCGGCGACGGCAGCTCCGACGAAGAAGGCTGGGGCACCGTATCCCTGCACTATGAGAACGACCTGGTCATCGCTGATCTCGATCTGGAGACGGAATTCCGGGGCGCCTGCGGCATGCACGGGGACATGACCATCGTGGAGAACAATCCCAACAGCGACAACTACGGCAAAGACCTTTGCAGCCAGGAGCAGACCATCTCCGCCAAGAGCAGCGTCAAGGTTACCCTGGGCCGCAAAAGCGGGAAGGAACTGAAAGGGGTTTATCGGATGAACGGCGACAAGGAATGGGTGAAACTCGTCACCACCGGCCTGGATATCGTGCGATGGGACCCCCGCACCCTGAGCCTCTACGCCACCGTATCCGAAGGGGCGTCCTCCTGCACCATCTTGTACCAAGGCCGGTACGGAGACGTCAAGAACCTGATAGTCAACTATAAAGTCAAATAATCATGAAACGCAATCTGCTGACATTACTGCTTGTCATACTCTGCGGGGCTCCTCTGGTTTCCTGCCACTACGACGCAGATGCCGAGCTCAAGGCCCTCGAAGACGAGATGACACGCCTCGAACAGGAAGACCAGCGCATCCGCGCGCATTTCCTGGAGAAAATCAACTCCCTGCGTGGCCGCCTGACCACCCTGATCGCCCAGGTCGAGGCCGATTTGAAGGCCAGGATCGACAAAGAAGGCGATGCGCTGATTCACAGCCTGAATCTCCGGGTAAGCGCGCTGAAGACCGATATTCTCAATGGATTCAACGACAGCCGGGACTATATGAACCAGCGTTTTTCTTCCTGCAAAAAGCATATCTCGGATTCTTTCGACAAGCTGGACAAGAGCAAGGATGCCTTGGAAGACCTGATCCGGGACGCCCTTGACAAACAGGAAACGGAGCGGGTCAAGAAACTGATGGCGCTGGAGTCGAAATTGGACGCGGTGCTGGAGCGGGCTGAGCGTGTACAGAATGGGCTGGCCGGCTTGGAAGAGAAACTCGCTTCCGCCGAAGAACTCAACCGCAGGCTGAACAAGGTGTCCACCACCCTGGACGACCTGGATGAAGCCTTCGGAGAAATGGAGCAGAACCAGCTGGCGCTGATGCAACTGGTCGAAGACGAGATTACGGATGAATATCTTAACTCACTGACCTCCGCACAGTTGGCCCAGGTCAAGGCCGCCGTGGCCGACGCGGAAGCGCTCATCGACCAGATGGAAAGCTACAAGGACGAGTTGGAAGACCTGTCCGCCCAGTCCGAAGATATGCTGGGCAGCATGGAAGACCTGTCCGACTGGCTCGGCAGCGCCGTGGACGATTATGATTCCATGCTGGGCGACTGTGAAGGCGCCCTGGACAACTGCCTGGAGTTCTGGTCCTATTTCGAGAACTCGGATGCCGAGGACAAACTTGGTGAAATCGAGTCCCTGGCCGAGGAGAATGTCGAGCTGTACGACAGCACCTTGGATATGCTGGACGAGATTGATGCCCATGTGGAGACCTTCTACGCGACCGTATGGGACTGGGAAGCCCATTGCCATGATTGCCTGCAGTCCGCCTATGACCTGGGACAGGAAGCCATCGACAAATATGGAGAAATCGAGTCCGTCAGGGGCTGATAAAAGGAGGATATACCATGAAAAAAAGAATCATACTCGTCCTGATGGCCCTGCTGGTGGCCGGGGTATCCTGCAACAAACAATATGACGACAGAATCGCCGCCCTCCGGGAGCGTTCCGCAGCCCTGCACAAGGCTGACGCCGAGACCCGGAAGATGCTGACCGATGAAATGAACCGCCTCTCCGGCGACGTGGACGACATGCTCGCCGCCATGGAGGAAAGGGTGCTCGCCTACCTGGAGGAGATGGTGAAAAAGGTTGAAGTCCAGATACTGGACCAAAGTTCCCTGCTGAACCTGACCATCAAGAACCAGTCCGACAAACTGGGCGCCGACATCGTCGCGTGGAGAAACAACCTGGATGATTTCCTCGCCCGCAACAAGGAGACCTTCATCTCCAGCCGCAACACGCTGCAAGCCGAGCTGAACAAAGCGATTGCCATCAGCGACTACACGATGGTCTCCCGCATCCGCAACGGCATCAGGCAGCTGGACAACCTGGAAAGGACCTTCGTTCCCTATGTACAAGGCATCCAGAAGCGGGTGGACAGCCTCAAAGACATGGAAAAGGTCTATGCCGACACGAAGAAGTCCATGTCGGACCTGACCCTTCGCAAGAACGACATGCTGGCCGCCCTGGATGAATACGAGGAGCGGATTCAGGCCATCGTCCAGGCCAAGCTGGACAATGAAGCCAACAGCAACCTCGCCGAAGCCGTGGACGGCATGCTGGAACTCTACGACACCGCCAACACGCTGTACGAAGAATCCAATGCCTATCTTTCCGACATCGAAAGTTTCTATTCGGACATCCCGGACATCGAGTCCATGCTCTCCGATGCGGAGGCCCTGCTCGACCGGTGTTCCGACCTGGAAGGCAGCCTGGACGACATGGATGAAAGCTATGTGGAAGACATCCTGACCTACCTGCAGGATGCCATCGACGCCGCCGCTGAGGGCGATGTGTCTTTCTCGGATGTAGAGAGTACCTACGATGAGGTCCTGGGCAACATGCATGACTTCCTGGAGGATTCCAACTATGTGATGGACCTGATGGACGAGACCATCAGCCTGATGGAAGACAGGCTCACCGATGTAGAAGATTGTATTTCAGCGCTGGAATAAAGCTTATGAAAAAACTGTTATGCATATTGTCCCTGGCGGCCGTGCTGTTTGCCGGCTGCGGGCCCAGGTCTCAGATTGAAGACCTCAAGCGGGATGTCAAATCCCTGAAAGAGGCCGACGCCGCCCTGTGGGCGGAAATGTCAGCCGCCATCGACGCCCTGGAGAAAGAACTCCTTGGGCGCATCCAGGACACCAAAGACAAGCTTAACAAGAGCATCGACGAGGCCGTTGCCGACCTGATGTCTCTGATGAACAGCAAGTTGCAGGACGCCCAGAACTACCTGGACACGGAACTGGCTGCCAAGAAAAAGTTGATTGACGAGCATGTCGCAGAGGTTACGAAAAATACGGACCACGCCTTCACCCTGCTGGACGAGTCCCTGGATACGGCCCAGGACTTCCTGCAGGAGGCCATCGCCAAGAACGACAAAGCGCAGGAAGCCTTGATGCGGGAGATGACCGCGAAGATTGAAAAGATGTCCGGCATCGTGACCGACGCCCAGCAGCAGGCCCAGGCCTGGCAGGAACGGCTGGACAACATCCAGGAGGAAGGTATGTACGAGGCCATCGCGGCGCTGGAGGCCGATGCCGACAAGCTGAAACAGTTCAATATCCAGAAATCCGTCAGCGAGATGGAACGGCGCCTGGAGATATTTTCCAAAATCGTCCTGGACGACCTGACGGAAGACCAGATGCGGGAGGTGAAGGATATGTTGTCCGAGATGGAAGGCTGGTACAGCGATGTCGAGGGATTCGTCTCCGATAGCGAATCGATGGCGGATGAGATGGACAGTATGCTGTCGGAATGGGAAAGCACGGCCGACGATTATTACAACCAGCTCGATTCCTACACATCCGATTTGTCCGACAGGTTGGACTACCTGGCCGACTTCCTGGAATCCAGCTATGACGACGCGACGGATTTGGAGAGCGACGTGAACGACTGGCTGCGCCATCTGGAGACCCTCAACGCCGACCTGACGGATTGGTCCGAACGCACCCAGGCGATGTCCGACGACTGGGACGGGCAGCACGATGATATCGATTCCCGAGCGGATGACCTGTCCTCGCTGTACGAAGAGCTCGAAGAGGCGAGCCATGCGCTGATGTACGACGTGGATGCCTATATCGACGCCCACCCCTGGATGTTTGACTAAAATAAGCACTTGAATATGAAAAAGTTATTTTATCTGCTGCCCCTGCTTGTCGCGCTGACGGCAGGCTGCAAGAAGCCCGCGGTCACCCCGACGCCCGACCCGTCCAAGGAGCCCGTGGAGACCCCTTCCGCCGACCCCGGCGACAAGTCGGATGACCCCAGCGCTGATGAGAAATCCGAAGATCCCGGCGGGACCGGAATCCAGGTGACCGTCGAGACCGGCGAAGTGGAGGATGTGACGCTGCACCATGCCCTGTTCCATGCCAAGGTGACCCTTGAAAATGCACCGGAAGGTTTCCAGCCCGTGGAATGCTTTATCACCTACGGCTTCGAGACTACCGCTGACGAGCTGATTTCCGGCGGAGGCCTGGATGAGCTCTCGGCCGGCACCTCCGACTGGGTGGACATCGAAGCGGAAACGGAAGACCTCGGCGCGGATACCAAGTATTACTATGTGGCCTGGACGAAGATTGACGACGTCGTTTACAAGGGCAAAGTACGGAATTTCACGACCAAGAAATATAGCGACTACGCCGAGGCCGTCGATTTGGGTCTGAGCGTCAAATGGTGCAGCGTCAATATCGGCGCCATGGAACCTGAAGAATGGGGAGTGTATTTCTCTTGGGGGGAAACCGTCGCCAAGACCACATTCACCTGGGCGACTTATTCCCTGTGCACGGAATTCGGAGGCGACCCTAACTATCCTGGTGATATGACGAAATATGAGGGCGTCGATGCCGGCGACAAGACCAAGAAACTGTCTCTCTCCGACGATGCCGCCTACAAGGTCCTCGGCCGGGATTGGAGAATGCCTACAGACACAGAGGCTGAAGAACTCATATCCCAATGTTCCTGGAAATATGACAGCGATAAGATGAGCTACATCGTCACAGGCCCCAGCGGAAAAAGCATCGTATTGCCCCTGGCCGGATGCAGGGATGATCTTGCAGGAGGCTTGATATTCTCTGCCGAACGGGGTTTCTACTGGACTTCCGAATACCAGTCGGGTGAAGGACAGGAGCCCTCTGAGGCGAATATCCTCTATTGCTCCATTGTTGGCAGCCAGACGCCGAAAAAGGAGATTATCACAGGGAGGCTGGATCGCTATTCGGGCAGTCCTGTCCGCGCCGTGGCGAGAGAATAAACGTATATACCTGAAGCTTAACCTTTTCGTAGGGCTGGCCGAATTCTTTTCGGGCCGGCCCTTTTTTACAATTCCACCCAGCGGACGGCGGGGTCGCGACGCCACCAGGTGAGTTGTTTGCGGGCATAGCGGCGCGTGTTGGACTGAATCTGCCGGACGGCTTCTTCCAGGGGCAGCGCCCCGTCCAGATAGGCGAACAATTCCTTGTATCCGACCGTCTGCAGGGCCGTGCAATGGCGATACGGCAGCAAGGCGCGCACTTCATCCAGCAGGCCGTCTTCCATCATCTGGAGGACCCTTCTGTCAATCCGGGCATACAGCTCCTCCCGCGGCCGGGTCAGGACGATTTTCTCGATGTCGAAATCCCGCTGCTTGGGGGCCTGTAGCTTGAACGAAGAAAAGGTGCGGCCGGAGAGCAGGCACACCTCCACGGCGCGCAGCACCCGGGCCCGGTTGGCCAGGTCGATGGTGGCATAGGCCTCCGGATCCAGCCGGCGAAGGTCCATCCACAGGGATTCCACCCCCTCGCGGTCGATCCGCTCATTGAGCTGGCGGCGAAGCTCCGGGTCGGCATCCGGGATGTTGTCGAGCCCCCGACAGACCGCATCGATATAGAAGCCCGAGCCCCCGCACATCACCAGGGTTTCGTGCCCGGCGGCAAAGAGGCTGTCGATCAGCGCCAGGGCGTCGGTTTCGTAGCGGCCGGCCGTATAATCCTCTGTGACAGAAATGGTTTGGATAAAATAATGCTTCACGGCAGCCAGCTGTGAAGCATCCGGGACCGCTGTCCCAATCCGCATTTCGCGGTAGATTTGGCGGGAATCGCAGGAAATGACGGGAGAGGCGTACTGACGGGCAAGCCCGATGGCCCAATCCGTCTTTCCCACCCCTGTAGGGCCGCTCACTATGAGGAGCTTACGCGGCACTACATGTCGTTTTCGTCAAAGATTT
>JAFUWX010000032.1 GCA_017471025.1 Bacteroidales bacterium | reverse complement strand
TTGGTCGCTCCGGCGCGGGCGACGGTTTCGTTATAGGCGTCCGGTCCGAAGTCCGGCTTGCGGGCCGGATCGGTGATTTTCTCGGGAAGGGCCTCATATTCGCCGGCCCGGCAGACCGCCAGGTTCTTGCGCTCGGGCGTCCGGGCGGCGGCTTCATAGCAGTAGCAGGGGATGCCGAGTTCCTCATACAGCCGTTTCGCCAGGCCGCGGGCCAGTACGGCACATTCTTCCAGGGTGATTCCCGCGACCGGGATCAGGGGTAGGACGTCGGTCGCACCGCTGCGCGGGTGGGCGCCGTGGTGAAGGCGCATATCAATGAGTTCCTGGGCTTTCCGGGCCCCCTGGAAGGCGGCCTCCAAGACGGCCTCGGGGGATCCGACGAAGGTGACGACCGTCCGGTTGGTTGCCTGACCCGGGTCGACGTCGAGGACCTTGACCTTTTCCCCAGCGCATTCCGTGTTGGCGATGGATTCTACTATAGCGTTGATAATCTGTTTGTTGCGACCTTCGCTGAAGTTCGGGACGCATTCGATGATCCGTTTCATGGACAGGGTACTGTTTTAGTGTGGTCCGAAGTTACGAATTTTTACCGGAAATCAAAAGAAACGGCAGATTCCTAAGAATCTGCCGTTTGAAATGTAAAATATTGTGGCTCTTGCTTGCCTTATTTTTTGATGGGCCGCGGGATGAACAGGTCGTGGACATCGATTTCCAGTGCTTCGCAAATCGAGCAGAGGGTCTTCAGGGTCACGTTGTTTTTGGCGGCCTCGATCCTGCTGAGGTTGGAGCGTTTCATGCCGCACCGGTCCGCCACCGCCTGGATGGTCAGACCCCGGGATTTCCGTACCTCACGGATCCGTCCGCAAATCTCGCGGACGAGGTTCTCATATGTAGTCATTAATGAATTACTTGGGGGGTTAAATACTTGTCAATCTCACTACTTTGAGATAACATTGCAAAGTTAGCCCTTTTTTTGGAAAAACAAAAACATATCATAAAAAAAACGCTTTACGTGTATCGACATATCCATCCTTTACCATTTTCTTTCTCCAAGTTATAATTTGGGGGGCTTTGTGTCTTCAGGCGCTTTTTGCTGAATATTTTTGTGCATTTAAGGCTGTTCCGGGCGGTTTTTTCCCGGGGGGGCGGTTGTTTCGGGAAATAAAGTAGTGAGATTTGTTCGTCACTAACGTCCATGCGCCTTGCTGGGGGGCTGGCGTATGGATGCAAGGAGAAGGCTCCGGGTTTGCCGCTCCATATACCCTGCCTGGTTGGAACCGGCAGCCCGGAGAACCCTCCTTTTGCCTGTCAGACCGTTACGGAATTCTCATCCGTAATTTTTCAAAACATATATCAAGTATCTACCGCGTTGCAGCTGGGAAGCTCCGACGCGGTTTTTATGTATGTTATAAGATACATTAGGACCGGGTGATCTTGTAGCCGGTCGCTGCGATGAAGATGCTCATCAGTGGTGAAATCCAGTTGAAGAAGCAGAACGGGGCATAGGCGAGGGTCGCCACCCCGAGGATGGTCGCCTGGGTCATGCCGCAGCTGCTCCAGGGGAAGAGGGGAGAGGTGACGGTCGCTGAATCTTCGATGGACCGGCTGAGCAGTTCAGGAGCGTATCCCTTTTTGGAGTAGAGTCCGCCGAAGAGATTGCCGGTCAGGATGATGGACAGGTATTGGTCGGAGACGATGCCGTTGAGGACGGTGCCCGTTACGACGGTCCCGGCGACGAGGGCCGTCCTGCGGCGGCTGAGCGGGATCAGCAGGGAGGCCAGGTGGCGGAGCATGCCGCTGGCATTCATGCAGCCGCCGAAGCAGAGGGCGCAGATGATCAGGTAGATGGTATTGAGCATGCCGGTCATGCCCCGCGAGGCAACCAGGCTGTCCACTTCCGGGTGCCCGGTCGGGATGGAAACGGAATTGTAGATTGTTTCGACGATGCCGGCGAAAAGGATTTTCGCGTGTGACCCTTCGGTGATCTTCCCGCCGATTTCAGCGATGATGTGCGGCTGGGCGATGACCGCGACGATGGCGGCTACGGCCGTGGAGAGGCCGAGTACGATGATTGCCGGGCATTTGCGGGCGATCAGGAAAGCCGTGAATACTGGTACCACCAGCAGCCAGAGGCTGATGTGGAACTTGCTGCCGAGGACTTCGGTATACACGGAGATCTGCGCGGCGTCCGTGTTCTGGTGCAGGAAGCCGAGGATCAGGAAGATGACCAGCGTGATGGAGATCGAAGGCACCGTGGTGATCATCAGGTTGCGGATGTGCTTGAACAGGGGGACGCCGTTCATGGAAGAGGCCAGGACGGTGGTGTCCGACAGCGGGGAGATCTTGTCTCCGAAATAGGCGCCGGAAATGATGGCCCCGGCAATCAGCCCTTCACTGAATCCCTGTGCCTTGCCGATGCCGAGCAGAGCGACGCCGATGGTGGCGATGGTCGTCCAGGAACTGCCGATCATGACCGAGACGACGGCGCAGATGATACAGGCGGTGGCCAGGAAGACTTTCGGGGAAATGATCTGTACGCCATAGTAGATCAGGGTCGGAATCACCCCGCTCATGGTCCATGTCCCCGAGATGGCGCCGATCAGCAGGAGGATGACGATGGCGGTGGTGACATTGCCGATGTTGCTGGAGATCGCCTGTTCAAAATCTTTCCAAGGGGTTTTGAAGAGCCACATGGACAGCCAGATACAGACGCCGGCCGCTGTCAGCAGGGCGACCTGGCTGGCACCGAGGATCGAGTCGCTCCCGAAGATGCTGACATCCAGGGCCAGCAAGAAGATGAGGACGAGGATGGGAATCAGGGATATGAGGATCCGGGTGCGGGAAAGGGGTTTCATGCAGCGTTCGTTCAGTTTACGGCTGCAAAGATATGCAAAGAATATGGTATATTAATGAATTTATATGCAATTTGTGAACATTTGAGGATTGCAGGACATTTTATTATCTTTGTGACGGACCAATCTTTTTCCCATGGACAGACGTTCTTTCCTCCGTAATTCCGCCCTTGCGGCCGCCGGCCTTTCCCTGACCGGTCTTCCCGGTTGTTCCCCTTCTGCGCCGAAGTCCTACCGGGTGGGCGGGACGGCCCGGATGCAGCTCTCCTGGGCGCCGTATGAACTGCAGCTGCGGCATACCTTCACGGTGGCTACCTATTCCCGGACGACGACGCCGGATGTGCAGGTTCGGATTGACTATGACGGATTTACGGGATACGGCGAGGCCTCGATGCCGCCCTATCTGGGGCAGACGGTCGAGAGCGTGTGCGCCTTCCTGGAGAAGGTGGACCTGGGACGTTTTTCGGACCCGTTCCAGCTGGAGGATATCCTTTCGTATGTGGACAGCCTCTCCCCGGGAGACACGGCCGCGAAGGCAGCCGTCGATATCGCGCTGCACGACCTGGTGGGCAAGCTGCTGGGCCAGCCTTGGTTCCGGCTCTGGGGCCTGGACCCGGCAAAAGCGCCGGATACGACCTTTACCATTGGGATCGATACGGCGGATGTGGTCCGGGAGAAGACCCGCGAATGTGCAGGCCGGTTCAACATCCTGAAGGTGAAGGTGGGACTGGAGAATGACGAGGAGATGATCCGCACGATCCGGGAGGTGACGGACCTGCCCCTGGCCGTCGATGCCAACCAGGGCTGGACGGACCGGGAGAAGGCCCTGGATGAGATCCACTGGCTGGCGGAGCAGGGAGTGGTGATGGTGGAGCAACCCATGCCGAAGGAACGGCTGGATGACAATGCCTGGATCACGGAGCGGAGTCCGCTTCCGATTTTCGCGGACGAATCCATCCAGCGCCTGGCCGACATCCCGGCGATCAAGGGCGCCTATACGGGCATCAATATCAAGCTGATGAAATGCACCGGGATGCGGGAAGCGTGGAAGATGCTGACCTATGCCCGGGCCGAGGGGATGCGGGTCATGGTCGGCTGCATGACGGAAACGTCCTGTGCCGTCTCCGCCGCCGCCCAGTTGTCTCCGGCCGTGGATTTTGCCGACCTTGACGGCAACCTGCTGATTTCCAACGACCGCTTTACCGGCGTCACCGTCGAAGGCGGCCGCCTGGTCCTGCCCGACCGTCCCGGCATCGGCCTCCTTCCGCTCTAACGCCGCCCTCATTTATATCTGGGGAAAATGCTCCTGCCGTCCCAAAAACGGGGACGGAAAGAGCATTTTCGGCCTGTTTTGCACGTGATGTATTACCCTGAAAAAAGTTGACTGTTAAAAACACAGTTTATGTTTTATTACAGGTCAACAAAAGTAGAGCAGTTCTATGATACTGCTATGGATCTTTATTTCAACAAAGGGGTCGGTGCAACGCAAATAGTTCGACAAC
>JAFUWX010000031.1 GCA_017471025.1 Bacteroidales bacterium | reverse complement strand
TGCAGGATGCCCACCATCAGGCCCAGTCTCTTGATATTGCCGTAAATCTCATCGTAGGGAATGACGATGGACATCGACCATCCGGCCCGCTCCACCGGGGCGTAGAACACATAGTTCTTTTCGCCGCCCTGGAGGACGGTGCGTTTCCCGTGCTCACCGGCGATCATGGACTGGGCGACGCTCTGGATAGTCACGGAATCTTCCATTCCGGTGGTCACCTCGCTGACGCTCTTGCGCATGACCAGGGATTCCGCAGGGCAGACCATAATCTGGCCCAGGCGGCTCAGCATCATGCTGTAAGCCCGGGGATAAACCTTGACGTTGCCCACCATTTCGGTCAGCCAGTCCAGCGACAGGTCTGCGGTCAGGACACAGGCCACGCGGCCCTTCTTGTCCGTCACCGGCAGGGAGAAGGTCGTCATGAGCACTTCCCCGCCGCCCGTATCGAAATAGGGTTCGGACCAGGAGCCCCGTCCGAGCTCCAGCGGCTCTGTGAACCAAGGCTGGGAAGCATAGTCATAGGCCTCCGTCGCCAAGGTCTTGACCAGGAGGGAATCGTTTTCCCGACAGACGTAGGGAGCGAAACTGGGACGCCTGCGGGAATATCCCGGGACCAGCGCGACGGCCGATCCGATGATGACGGGATTGTCCCGGACAATCCGGTTCGAAACCATCCAGAGGCTGTCCGGACGGACCAGGGTCTCCCGGACGGACCATACGTTGTTGCGGACGGCCGCCTCGACCTGGTCCAATACGCTGGTGATGCGCAGACCGGTCAATTCCAGTTCTCCCTGGGCCCGGCGGGTGGCCTCTTCCTCCAGGCCTTTGCGGGCAAAGTAGAATTGCAGCAAAGAGGTCGCCTCCAGGGTGAGGGCCGCCACCAGCACCAGCAGGAGTCCCTGCCGGGCTACCATGCGCTGCCCGAGGGTCAGCACGGCGATTTTCTTAAAAATGTTCATTCGTTTATCTGTGGCAGGAGCTTTTCGGGGAAAAAGGCCGAAGGGCCTCCTGCATATTCTTGCTCATTATTGGGGGAACACCTGCTGCACCAGCGCAGCCAGCTCCCGATAGGCAAAGGTATCCGACAGGGGCGCGAAGGCCTCCACCAGGGCACGGTAACGCCAGGCATGGAGGGCTTTGTCCTTGACATGGAAACGTTCCCAGAAGGCATCGCCGAGCACGGCGCTGTCCTGGGCGATCGCCCGCATGTTGGAGAGCTTGTCCCCCATGGCCACCATCAGTTCTTCACGCGTGCCGCGGCGCAGTTTATCCAGTCCCGCCTGTTTGCGGGCCATCCAGTTGGATGCGTCAGAATTCCCTTCCGAGTCACTCTCGAAGGCGACCAGGTCGGCCACCCGGTCACCGAATTCGCGGCGGATTTCGTCCACGGTGACGGCCGTATCCTCCACGACGTCGTGCAGGGCGGCCGCGGCCAGCAGTTCCTGGTCGGCGGTCATCGTCGCCACGATAGACACCGCCTCCAGGGGATGGACGATGTAGGGGTATCCCTTTCCGCGGCGTTCCGTGCCGGCATGGGCCTTCACCGCAAAGATGATGGCCTTGTCCAGCAGGCGGGTATCGATCGGTTTGTTTGCCATGGTTATCGGATATATTGCAGGATCAGGTCCACCGCTTCTTCCTCGGTGATTCCGTCCATGTTGATGACCAGGTCGTAGTTGCGCAGGTCATAGCGGCTGCGACCCGTATATTGCTTGACATAGTTTTCGCGGCTCTCATCGACGGAATCTATGATCTCGCCGGCCTGCTCCGCATCGATGCCCTGCTTGCGCATGACATGCTGCACCCGGTCGGCCCGCGGCGCGCGGATGAAGACGTCCAGCCGGTTGGGGAAATCCCGCAGCACATAGAATCCGGTACGCCCGGCCACGACGCAGGAACCTTCCGACGCCAGCTCCCGAAGGATCTCGCATTCGGCCTTGAAGACATCCTCGCTGCTCACGCGGCGGTTCCAGTCCTCGCCGAGACGCTGCTCGAAACCGATGAATGCGCCGGAATTGGGAATCGGTGCCACCATGTCGATCAGCCCGGCCAGCCAGTTCTTCTTCTCTCCTTTGATCCGCTCGATCTCCGGGACGGACAGATGGAACTTCTCCACCAGGGAATTGACCAGGTACTTGTCGCTGAAACGAACCTGGAGACGGGCGGCCAGCATCTGCGCGACGGAGCGTCCGCCGGATCCGATTTCGCGGCTTACGGTAATGACAAAAGGCTCTGAACGATTCATACTACGTATTTTGATGCATAAAAGGCATGTCGGAGGCCTGTTCATACAGGATTCCGGCCATCATTTCATTGACTTGCGAAGGGCCGTTCAGCTGGTCGAGCATGGTCCGCAGACCCAGCTTTCCGCCGCCGGCTTTCAGGATATAGGCCATGCACAGGTCCTGCGGACCGATGGAAGCCGACACAATGTCCAGGTCGGTCAGGCCGATCTGGTAGCAGGCGATCTGGAAGGCCGCCTCCGCATAGTCGCGGATCAAGTTGGCGATATCGCCCAGGGTCTGGAAGCCCATCGTCTTGAACAGGGGCAGGAACCTATCCAGCGAAACATCCTGGATTTCAGCCTGGTTGACGGCCGCGATCCGGCGGTTCAGGGCATCGAAGGGACGCATCGACAAGTAGCTGCGGAAGGAATCCCCGTCCAGCGGCACCTCGTCGAGGTTGCCCGAAGCGACCAGGGCCTGGATGTTGCGGCGGTAGTCCGCCAGCTCGGAACGGATCCGGCTGAACTCCCCGTCCACAAGCTCCAGGATACCGGCCAGGCGGCTCAGGCTGCGGAGATATTCAGACGGGACTTCGACTCCGGATTTGTAGCCGGTGTCATGGTTCATGTTGGCCCAGGCATGCTGGAGAACGGTCCGGATCTGGATTTCGAACCGCACCTCCTCCAGGCCCGCATATTCCGCTTTCGGAACGGCCTTTTTCGGCAGACGGCAGATAAAGTGCAGGGACATGTAGCCGAAGCTGTCGATCTGGTGGGCCTTCCGCTTGTCCACGGAATTCTCCCAGTCGATATCGAACATCCGGTCGATGATGGCCGCGACCTTATCGACGTCGTCCATGTAGAAGGTGATCACCCGAAGGCCGACGATGTCGGTCACGTCGAGGATGCTATGGTATTTGTCGCCTTTGAGGGCGAGTTTCCCGGCCAGGGAGGCCTCGGCCTTCACCCGGTGCTCGATGGCGGCGACGACGATCCCGGCCTCGTCCAGGCGTTGTTTCAGCATGGCGGGGACGGTCTGCGCCAAGTAGCCGTACATCGGGAGCTTCTCCCGGTATTCTTCCAGCAGCGCAGTGGCGGCGGGATTCAAGCCATAGTTCGTGTCCATAGTTACAAATATACAAACTTTTTTGACGGAGGCTATGCCTCCCGGCGAAAAAACTGCTACTCGGGCAGCAAAAGTCCGTCCCGCACCCGGGCGGCGGTCTCTTCACCGGCGATCCGCGCCAGGACGGCCAGGGCGAAAGGAATGGCGCAGCCCGGTCCCCGGCCCGTGATCAGCCGGCCGCTCACCTCCACGGGCGCGCCGGTGTACGTGCCCCCCTTGGCCTGGGGCGCCGCCTCGAAACCCGTATAGCAGGTAAAGCGGAGACCGTCCAGGTCCGGCAGTTTCGAGGCGACCAGCCCGGGCGCGGCACAGATCGCCGCCACGGTGCCGCCATCCTCCCAATGCCGGTTCATCACCTGGATGAGCAGGTCGTTGTCCGCCAGGTTCTGCGCCCCGGGCAGACCGCCGGGGAAAACCAGCACGTCGGTCGCCTCCGTACCCGAAGGACGGAGTTCGGCCATAAAATGGTCCATGGTCATGTCCGGGCAGACCGTGATGCCGTGGGCACCGGTCACAAAGCCTTCCATGTCATGGGAGACGGTCATTACATCGACGCCGCCCCGTTTGAGGATATCGACGGTGGCCAGGGCTTCAATCTCTTCAAAGCCGTCGGCCAGGAAAACAAAGACTCCTTTCATACAAACTGCATATTACATAATCCGGTATTTCCGGCAAAGGGAAAATTACTTTACAAAAATAGGTATTTTTCAGCAAATTTTTGTATCTTTGCCGCCACTTTGTGGAATTGAGGTATGGTGTAATGGTAGCACTAGGGATTTTGGTTCCCTCAGTAGAGGTTCGAATCCTCTTACCTCAACAACAAGCAGCAGGGATGGTCCTTCCGGGCCATCCCTGTTTTCAACTATTTAAGCGAAAAGTATTTACGCTCCACGATGCCGGAAGCGTCCAGGGCCACCAGATGGGGCAGGGCCGTCAGGTCGAAGCTGTCCAGCAGCCGCTGGAACAAGGCCGGGTCGGCCGCCTCGATGGCATCCAGGTCCACCAGCAGGAAATCCTGTTCCCGGCTGGGTTTGACGGCGGCAAGCTCCGCCTCGCAGCCCCCGCATTTTTCGGAATAAAAGATCACGCAGGCCGGACGACGGAGCCTGTCCAGCCGCCATCGGCCGCTCCTGCGTCCGCAGGGACGCACCCGGACAGCCGGAACACGGATCGCCGGGACGCGGGAGCCCACCGCCGCACGGCCGAGCAGATCCGACATCACCCGGGCCAGACCGACCACCTTCAGCGTATCGTCGGGGGTATTCCAGATATCCGGCCTGTCCAGCACCAGGCTGTCCGCCACATAAGCCAGGCCCTGATGACAGGCCTCGCCGGGCTCGCCGGACAGATAATACAGCAAGTCGCCGGTCAGCTGCTTGTACATGCGGGTCTGCCCCGCATCCAGGGTCCGCTGCCGGATATAGTCCGCCGTCTCCCGGATATCGGCATAGCGAAGGGGGGTATAGCCGGCGAACAGGCGCTCGAACAGTTCCTGGGACTCCGGCCCGCCATAGACGGCCGGGACGTCTTTGACCGTATCCAGCAGCTGGCGGAGCGCATCTGCGTCCAGTCCCCTGCCCAGGATGGTGCCGTCCCTGTCTATCAGGAAGATCCGGGGCGTCTGCAGGACGCCGTACTTCATCTGGTATTCCGAGCTTACCTCCGGGTCCCAGTAATGGAAGAGCCGCACGCCGTCGCCGGCCATCTGCGCGGCTTTTTCCCGGTAGGCCGCCCACTTCGCGGCATCGTCCCCAGTATAGACGGACACCACATCCACGGCATACTGCCCGCCGCCCAGCAGGGCGACAAGCCGGACATGCTCAACCTTGCAGGTAGCGCAGTCCGTATCGTGGAACAGGAGGATTTTGCGCCGCCCGTCCCGCGGCAAGGCGTCCTCAGCGGCGCCTTCCGGCGTAAACAAAGTCAAGGGCGGGGCCTGCATCCCCAGGAGGGAACGGCGGTTGAAATCCGCGAACACCTGCGCATTGAGCAGGTCGATTTCGGTCGGCAGGGACGCCTCGCCAGTAGCGAACCACTTGTCCGTCAAGTGGATAGCCACGGCCTCATCCCCCATGACCTTCGAATGCATGAAATACTGATAGACTTGGACGGCCACCTTGTCGCGCACCGTCCTGTCGTGGCAGGATTCCAGGATGACATCGACCTCCGCCATCTTTTCGTCCAGCGTAAGGGAGGCCATGGCATCCAGGTATTCATCCAGCTTGTCCTGGAGTGCCTGCCAGTCCTGCGCCCACCCCGCAGGGAAGAAGGCGAACAGGCACACGGCCAGGCAGCAGCAGCGGCGCAGCCAGCTCATAGCACCTCCGGAAGATGCACCCCTTCCGGCAGGAACTGGGATGTATCGCCGTGATGCCGCAGGATATCCCGCACGGCGGAAGAAGAGATATGGGCGAATTCCTGGGCCGTCGGAATGATGATGGTCTCGATCTCCGGGGCGATCCTGCGGTTCATGTCCGCGACGGAACGCTCCGTCTCGAAATCGAGCATGTTGCGCACCCCCCGGACGATATGGCGGATGCCCAGCTCGCGGCAGGTGTCGATCGTCAGGTTCTCGTATTTCAGGATACGGACATCGTCACGCCCGCCCAGGGCCTGACGTAAGATGTCCAGCCGCTGGTCCATCGTGAAGAAGCCGCGCTTGTCCTGGTTGATACCGACGGCCACGACGACCTCGTCGAACATGGTCAGGGCCCGGTTCAGGATATTCAGGTGCCCGGCGGTGAAAGGGTCGAAAGACCCGGGGAACAAAGCGACGCGTTTCATAGCTGCCAATCGATAGGGGCCTTCCCTTCGGAGGCCAGGATTTGATTTGTCTGAGAGAAATGCCGACATCCGAAAAAGGCGCCGCCGGCCAGCGGCGAGGGATGCGCCGCCTCCAGCACGGTATGCCGGGAGGTGTCGATGAGGCTCTTCTTGCTCCGGGCGAAATTGCCCCAAAGCAGGAATACGACCCCTTCGCAATGATCTGAGATATAGCGGATTACCGCATCAGTAAATGTCTGCCAACCCAGGCGGCTGTGCGAAGCGGCCTGACCGGCACGGACCGTCAGGATGGCATTCAGGAGCAGCACGCCCTGGCGGGCCCAGGGCTCCAGGTCCGGACGGCCGCTCATCCTGATACCGAGGTCGGTCTCGATTTCCCGGAAGATATTCTTCAGCGAAGGCGGCGCCGGGACGTTGGCCGGGACGGAGAAAGACAGCCCCATCGCCTGGCCGGGGTTATGGTAGGGGTCCTGCCCCAGAATCACGACCTTCACCTGGCTGACCGGGGTCAGCTCGAAGGCCCGGAAAATCTGGCTGCCGGGGGGATAGATCACCACCCCGGCGGCCTTTTCCTGATGGAGGGTCTGCACCAGCGAGGCGAAATACGGCTTTTCGAACTCGTCCTGCAGGGCAGCCTTCCAGGAAGCTTCCATTTTTACGTTCATTTCCCGAAAATATAGGTCAGCACGTCATCGATCGTCCTGACATATACAAAGGTAAGACCTTTTATGTAAATTTCCTTGATATCTTCAATATCTTTCCGGTTTTCTTCGCTGATGACGATGGTGCTGACCCCGGCCCGTTTGGCCGCCAGGATCTTTTCCTTGATGCCGCCCACCGGCAGCACGCGTCCCCGCAGGGTCATTTCGCCCGTCATCGCCACGCCGTGGCGCACGGATTCGCCGCGCAGGGCGGATACCATCGAACTGACCATCGTAATGCCGGCGGAAGGACCGTCCTTGGGCGTCGCGCCTTCCGGGACATGCACGTGGATGTCTTTTTTGGCGAATTCCTCCGCCGTCAGGCCGGCCAGCTGCGGATGCGCCTTGATGTACTGGTAGCCGATGGTGGCGGACTCTTTCATCACGTCGCCCAGGTTGCCCGTCATCGTCATGACACCCTTCCCCTCGCTGACGCTGCTTTCCACGAAGAGGATTTCACCGCCCATCGCCGTCCAGGCCAGTCCGGTCACGACACCGGGCGCCTCGTTGCCTTCCTGCTTGTCGTGGAAGGCGACCGGCAGGCCCAGGTATTCCTTCAGATGCTCAGGTTTGATGGTGGCCGGATAGGGCTCTTCCAGGGCGATTTTCTTCGCCGTCACCCGGGCGATCTTGGCAATCTGCTTCTCCAGGCCGCGGACCCCGGATTCGTGGGTGTAGCGGTCGATGATCTGCGCCATCGCCTCCTTGTCGATCCGGAGCTTGCGCCCGTCGATGCCATGCTCATGCAACTGCTTGGGCACCAGGAATTTCTTGGCGATTTCCATCTTCTCTTCCGCCAGATAGCCGCTCACATTGATCAGTTCCATCCGGTCGAGCAAGGCCGGCTGGATGCCGGAAATCGTATTGGCCGTCGTGATGAAAAGCACCTTCGACAGGTCATAATCCACATCCAGGTAATTGTCATGGAAGGTGGTGTTCTGCTCCGGGTCCAGCGCCTCCAGCAAAGCCGAGGAAGGGTCGCCCTTGAAATCGGCACCGAGTTTGTCGATTTCATCGAGCACCATCACCGGGTTCGACGTCCCTGCCCGGGCGATGCCGTTGAGGATCCGGCCCGGCAGCGCACCGACATAGGTCTTGCGGTGG
This sequence comes from Bacteroidales bacterium, assembly GCA_017471025.1. Classification (GTDB taxonomy): domain Bacteria; phylum Bacteroidota; class Bacteroidia; order Bacteroidales; family UBA932; genus Cryptobacteroides. The sequence goes on along the minus strand of JAFUWX010000031.1, from coordinate 18,930 downwards.
CCGCGGAGCTCCGCCTCGTCATGCATGCCGCCCAGCGCGATCCGGACATATTTGCGTCCCAGCGCCCGCGCCACGGACTTGCCGAGGCTGGTCTTGCCCACGCCGGGAGGGCCGTAGAGGCACAGGATCGGGGATTTCATGTTCCCCTTGAGCTTGAGCACCGCCAGGTATTCGATGATGCGGTCCTTGACCGTATCCAGACCGAAATGGTCTTCGTCCAGGACCTTCTTGGCATTGTGCAGGTCCAGGTTGTCTTCGGACACGTGGTTCCAGGGCAGTTCGACGAGGAACTGCAGGAAATTCAGTTCGATGGCATATTCCGGCGCGGAGGGGTTGAACCGACCCAGCTTCACGAGTTCCTTCTCGAAAAGCTCCGCCACGGACTCCGGCCAGTCCTTGTTTTGGGCAGCCTCGCGCAGGCGGGCCACCTCGTCGTCCTCTTCCATGCCCAGTTCTTCCTGGATGGTCCGGAGCTGGTTGTTCAGGTAGTATTCGCGCTGCTGCTGGTCGATTTCCGATTTGACCTTGGAATTGATTTCCTGCTTGATTTTCAGCAGTTCCACCTGGCGGTCCAGGCTCGTCAGCAGGCTCATGGCCCTTTCCTTGACATCCTCGAACTGCAGGAGTTCGACCTTCTCCTCGAAGGTGTCCAGGTCGATCGTCGTGGCGATAAAGTTCACCAGGAAGGAGAAATCCTCGATGGAACGCAGGGCGTTCACCGCCTCGCGCGGGGCGAAGGAAGCGGATTTCAGCAGCGTGGCGGCCTTTTCCTTCAGGGCATCCGAGAGGACGCGCACATTGGAATCGGCGGCCTCCGGCTCACGGTCGGGCAGGTAGGTCACCTCCCCCGCCAGGTAGGGCTCCACGGCCACGATCCGGTCCAGCCGGATGCGGGTGAATCCCTGCAGGACGGCGGACAGGTTGCCGTCAGGCATTTCAAAGGTCTTGATGATCTTGGCGAGCGTACCGAAGGAATACAGGTCGGACGCGTTGCGGGGGTCCTCCACCGACACGTTGATCTGGGGCACCGTCGCGATGTAGAGATTCCCTTTCTGGGCATCTTCCACCAGGCGGAGGGATTTCTCCCGGCCGATGGTGACGGGATAGATCGTGCCGGGGAACAACACGGCATTGCGCAGGGCCAGCACCGGAAGCGTATCCGGCAGGTTGTCAAGCTGGGGCTTGGGCATTCCCTCGCCGGTCATGACGGGGATGATGCTCACTTCGGCTCCCGAGGGAGCCAGTATATCGTTCATATCCATATATCGTACTTTATCTGTCCAAGGCTTGCCGGCGGCCGCGCACGGGCGTCTGCCAATTTGTCACATACGGTTCGCGGAAGTCTTGCGGCCGTTATATGGTCAATCTTTATGCCAGCGGGACATATCCTATAAAAAATAGGGAAAAATGGGCCTGCACAAGCGCAGAATAATGAAATTTATTAAAAATGGCTTGTTTATAAAAAAAATTAAAGTTACCTTTGCAAATGATTTTGTATCCCCGTGGATAATAGACGTTTAATAAAATATAAAAATCATGACAAAGGCAGAAATCGTAAACGAAATCGCAAAGGCTACCGGATTCGAGAAGACAATGGTTCAGGCTGTTGTCGTAAGTTTCATTGATGTGGTGAAGGACTCCCTCGCCAAGGGTGAGCCCGTTTACCTCCGTGGCTTCGGCAGTTTCATCATCAAGCGTCGCGCTGAAAAGGCCGCCCGCAACATCACCAAGAACACGACTATCACCATACCGGCCCACAATATCCCGGCTTTCAAGCCTGCGAAGGTATTCGTGGCCGCTGTGAAGTAAATATCATTTTTTAATTATTAACAATATGCCTAGCGGAAAGAAAAGAAAGAGACATAAAATGGCTACGCACAAACGGAAAAAACGTTTGCGCAAGAATAGACACAAGAAGAAATAACAGTGTCTGCCATTTTAGCAGTCTGCTAAGAGTGAAGGGCTGACCGGAGATCGGACAGCCCTTTTTATGTACCTGATGAAATGATCGAGTCTGTTAACGAATCAGCAAAAGACCTGATTGTAGATGTGGGACCCAAAGAGGTCCGGTTGGCTCTGCTGGAAGACCATAAGCTGGTAGAGTACAACACAGAGTCCAGCGCAGGGCACACGTTCGCCGTAGGAGATGTCTATCTCGGCCGTGTCAAAAAGGTTATGCCCGCCCTCAACGCTGCCTTCGTGGACATCGGAGACGAGAAGGAAGCTTTCATCCATTATCTTGACCTCGGCCTGTATTTCAAGGCTTTCGACACGTTCGTCCGCGAGACGAATGCCAACACGAATCCCGCTGATGTCTATTCCCGCATCAGCCTCGGCCCCATCCTGGAGAAGGAAGGACGCATCGAAGGCGTGCTGAAGAAAGACCAGATGCTGGTGGTCCAGATTATCAAGGAGCCGATTTCCACGAAAGGTTCGAGACTGACTGCGGAAATTTCATTGGCAGGACGCAACATTGTGCTGCTCCCCTTCGCCGAGAAGGTGAGCATCTCTCAGAAAATCTCCTCGAAAGAGGAGAAAAGAAGGCTCGAGACACTTGTCAGAAGCATACTTCCCAAGAATTACGGCGCCATCATCCGCACCGCGGCCGAAGGAAAGAACGCGGCCATCCTCGTGGCGGAAGTCAAGTCGCTGATCAGCAAATGGGAGGGCTCCTGGAAGAATCTCTCACGGTCCAAGAACGTCCAGCTGCTCTTTTCGGAGTACAGCAAGACCACCACGGTCCTCCGGGACCTGCTCAACGACTCCTTCTCCAACATCTACATCAATGACAAGACGGTGTATGAAGAGGCGGACAAATACGTGTCCCTCATCTCGCCCGGTCAGGAGAAGATCGTCAAGCGCTACGAAGGGAAAGACCCGATTTTCGACCATTTCGAGGTCAACCGGCAGATCAAGAGCGCTTTCGGAAAGGTGGTCTCCCTCAAACAGGGGGCGTATCTCGTGATCGAATCGACAGAAGCGCTGAATGTGATTGACGTCAACAGCGGTACCCGCGCCAAAAACAAGGAGCAGGAAGAGAATACCTTCGACGTCAACCGCTACGCAGCGGAAGAAATCGCCCGGCAGCTGCGCCTGCGGGACATGGGCGGCATCGTCATCGTCGATTTCATCGACATGGCCACCCAGGAACACCGCAACGAGCTGTTCAAGTACATGCAGGAGCTGATGAGCAAGGACAGGGCCAGACACAATGTCCTGCCGCTCACGAAGTTCGGCCTGATGCAGATCACCCGCCAGCGGGTCCGTCCCGCGACGGAGATCAATACCGCCGAGACCTGTCCGCTCTGCCATGGCACCGGGAAAATCGCTTCTTCCACGTTGATCGACGACCAGATTGAGCGACGGCTCTCCTACTATGTCCTCGACAAGAAGCTTTCGAACCTGACCCTGAAGGTAAGCCCCATCCTGGGCGCCTATCTGACACGCAGCAAATCCCTGCTGGGAAGTTCCTTCCTCAGCAAGTGGAAAAAGAAGTACAAATGCAAGCTGAACCTGGTGGAAGACACCGACTTCTTCGTCCTGCAGAATGAATTTTACAATGAAAAAGGAGACAAGCTCGATTGAGCCTATCTCTTTTTTTATTCCTCTTCCGGCATGTTCGCCGCGTATTTGCGCCATTTCTCCAGCAGGGCCGTCATGTCGGCCGGGAGCGGCGAATCGAAGCGGACGAACTGCCCCGTTCCCGGGTGCTTGAAGCCCAGCGTCTTGGCGTGCAGGGCCTGCCGGGGGCAGATATCGAAGCAGTTGCGGATGAACTGTTTGTAGCGTGCGTAGATGGTGCCCTTGCGGATTTCCGCGCCGCCGTATTTCTCGTCGTTGAACAACGGATGACCGATGGAGCTCATGTGGACGCGGATCTGGTGCGTGCGGCCCGTCTCCAGACGGCATTCGACCAAGGTCACGAAGCCGAAGCGTTCCAGCACCAGGTAATGCGTGACGGCATATTTCCCCTTGTCCCCTTCCGGGCAGACCCGGAAGCGAAGCCGGTCGTTCGGGTCCCGGACGATATAGCCGGAAATGGTCCCTTCATCGTCCTTGACATTGCCCCAGACGACGGCCTGGTAGCAGCGCTCGATGGAATGGACGAAGAACTGCCCGGCCAGGTCGAGCTGCGCCTCGTCGTTCTTGGCGACCACCAGCAGGCCGGAAGTATCCATGTCGATCCGGTGGACCAGGACGCCCATGCGGTCATCCTGGGCGTCAGGCCCCTGGCGGATGCCGAGATGATGGGCCAGCGCGTTGACCAGGGTCCCGGAGAAATGGCCATGCCCGGGATGGACCACCATGCCGGCGGGTTTGTTCACCACCAGCAGGTCCTTGTCTTCATAGACGATATCCAGGGGGATGTCTTCCGGCAGGATCTCGAAGCCATGCCGTTCGTAGGGCATCATGAACTGGATGACCTGCCCCGGCCGGACCATCATGTTGGCCTTGGCCAGCTTGCCGTCCAGATAGACATAGCCGCTTTTGATGGCATTCTGCACGCGGTGGCGGGAAGTATTCTCCAGATGGGCGGCCATGAACTTGTCCAGCCGCAGCGGTTCCTGTCCCGGGTCCGCGACAAGCCGGAAATGCTCAAACATTCCCTGCTCCTCGTCTTCGACGGGAGCTTCGGGCAGCAGGTCGTAACGCGGGTCTGTCATCAGGGCTTCTTCAGCGGGTCCTTGGAAAGATACAGGGAGACGTCCGAGCCGATAAGCACCTCGCTGCGGGAGGCGTCCGGCGTCTGCTTATAGACCACGGCATCCAGGGAGTCGGCGTAGGTCTTGACCGTTTGATCAAAGTGCAGACTCTTGATGTTCAGAGAGTTATCGTGAACCACATCCACAGCGCGCATGAATTTCATGCCTGTCACGCCGGGGACGTAGGTCTTGTTGTCGGTGTTGTTCAGCCCTACGACCAGGTCGATCTCGCTGCCGCTGTCCACCATGGTCCCGGCCGGGATTTCCCGGTTGCGCCGCAACTGGCGGAGGACGTTGTTCGTCGCCATGTCGCTGACATAGATGAGTTTACCGAGATTGAGCCCGCGCGAGAGGATTTCCGCCTTGGCCTGGCGCATGGAATAGCCGACCAGATTGGGCATCTGGACCTTTTTGGGCGTGACAGAATTGATGGTCAGCAGGACCCGGCGTCCCTTCTTGACCCGGCTGCCGGCCTTGGGATTCTGGCTATAGACCAGGCCCCGGCCCATCCGGCGGATATACACGGAGTCGATGACCTCGACCCGCATGTTGCTCAGGGAGGCGTTGTAACGTGCCTCGTTGACATTCATGTTCGAGAAATCGGGAACTTCGATCTCCTGGCCGTGGTGCGTGGCGATGCGCAGCGCGATGGAGGCGCCCACCAGCAGGGCGACGACGAGGATGACGGCCCAGAGGATATTCTTGACCACCCAATTGCTGAAAAAACTTTTTTTCTCTACCATAGGACTACAGGAAAATGATTTTGAGCAAGCCCTGGGCCATCAGGACGATGCCGATGATCATCACGAAAATACCGCAGATGCGGTTGATCCAAATCATGGTGCTGAGCTGGAATTTCCGGCTCAGATGGCTCAGCAGCCATGAGAATGAAAACCAATAACTGGCCGACCCCGCCGCTACCGCCAGGATGACAGGCATCACCTGGAACTGGTTGGGCTGGAGTTCAATCCCGAAAAAGGCAAAGAGGGCGAAGATGACCAGGATGGCGCCGGGGTTGGTAATCCCCATGGCCACCGCCTTGAGGAAATCCCGTACGGAATACGGGCTGGCATCGCTTTCCTGCATTTTACGGAAGGGGTCGCTGAAGGTCATGGAGAGGCCAAGCAGCAGGACGATGGCTCCGCCCACGAGCAGGATCAGGGTCTGGTGCGTATCCATGAAGGATTCGACGAAGGCCAGGGCAAAGATGGCGATGATGGCGAAAAGCGTATCCACCAAGGTGGCGCCCAGGCCGGTGATAAAACCGGCTTTATGCCCTTCGCTCAAGGACTTCTGGATGACGAAAATGGCGATCGGTCCAATCGGAGCCGAGGCACAGATGCCCACCAGGAAGCCTTTCAAGATATCGAGAATCATCGCAAATCATTTACCTAAACTGCAAATATAACAATAAAAATTCATATCTTTGTCCGGATAACGGATTAATACGCGATGAAAGGGACATACGCAAAATTATGGCTGCTGACAGCAGCCTTTTCAGTCATCATGAGTCTCCCCTGGCTCGTCCCGGGGACGGGCATCCTGGCGCTGGTCGGCTGGATACCGCTGCTGTGGGCGGAAAAGATCGCCGACCGCGCCGGCATCCGCCGGTTCTGGCCCTGGCACTATACCGCCTTCCTCCTGTGGAATGCCTTCACGACCTTCTGGATCTGGAATGCCACCGCAGGCGGGGCCGTCTTCGCGATTGCCGCGAACGCCCTGCAGATGTCCCTGATTTTCGGTCTGTACCGCCTGAGCCAGAAGCGCCTCGGCGGCGTACTCCCCTACCTGCTGCTGGCGGCGGCCTGGATCGCCTGGGAGCGCTGGTACCTCAGCTCGGCCCAGATTTCCTGGCCCTGGCTGGTGCTGGGCAACGCCTTTGCCAAGGATATCTCCCTCATCCAGTGGTATGAATATACCGGCACCCTGGGCGGTTCGCTGTGGATATGGGCCAGCAACCTCGGGCTGTTCGGCCTGCTGTCCGTCCTTTCGGACGGCCGTTGGAAGGGCTGGAACGGCAAGGCGCGCGCTGCGGCCGTTACCGCGATGGTCCTGCTGTGGACCGTCCCGATCGGCTGGTCGGAATACCGTTTCGCTTCCTATCAGGAGGCTTCGGATCCGCTGAAGGTCGTCATCGCCCAGCCCAACATCGACCCGTACCGCAAATTCGGCGGCTGGTCGCAGGAGCGGCAGAACGCTTTCCTGGAAGGACAGGTCCGCGAGGCCCTTGGACACAGGCAGGATTCTTCCGCGCTGCTGGTCCTGGCACCGGAGACATTCACCTGGGATGTGGTCGTCAACGAAATCGATTCCAGCGCCACTTTCCGGCGTTTCCGCCGGATGATGGCAGATTATCCCGGGGCCAACCTGATTTTCGGGGCGGCCTCGCACGAGTATATCTTCCAGGCGGAGAAACCATCCCATACGGCCATCAGTGTAGGGAAAGGGGTCTGGCAGGAGTCGCACAATTCCGCCGTGGTCGTCGATGGGAGCGGGCGGCGGGATATCTTCCATAAGAGCAAGCTGGTCGTCGGCGTGGAGATGATCCCCTATCCGGCGTTTTTCGCCAAGGTGGATGCCTGGCTGGGCAAGATGATGAACACCGGAGGCGTGATGGGTCGGGATATCGGCCAGCCGGAAATCGCCTGCCTGGACATCGCCGCGCCGGGTCGCGTCATCCCTGCCGGCTGCGCGATATGCTATGAATCGGTCTATGGCGAGTATTGCACGGGTTATGTCCGCAAAGGGGCGCAGCTGCTCACCGTCATCACCAACGATGCCTGGTGGGGCGATACGCCGGGTTATCGTCAGCACCTGACTTACAGTTCTTTACGGGCTATCGAGACCCGGCGGAGCATCGCCCGCTGCGCGAATACGGGCATTTCCGCCCTGATCGACCAGCGCGGGCGCATCCTGACGCAGACACCCTGGTGGGAGCCGGCCGTTCTGAAGGGGGAGGTCAACCTGAATACGGAGCAGACCTTCTTCGTCCGCTATGGCGATATCCCCGGCCGGGTCAGCGTCCTGGTTTTCGGTCGGCTGCTCCTGCTCCTTCTCGTCCGCTTCTTCCTGCCGAAGGAATAGCGGAGCCGGATACCGTCAAGCATAATCAAAAAAACGAGGTCGATTCACATGAACCGACCTCGTTCCATATTGTTCAAGCCTGATTATTTGGCCTTGATACCGAAGAAGATAGCCCGGTAGTTGGTACCGGTCGTAGTCACTGTCAGATCTTTCGCAGCATCCAGAGCGGCTTCGAAGGAAATCGTGAAGTTGTTGGCGTCCGTAACATCCGCTACGGTGAACGGTGAGTTGCCCGCCACACCTGCGTTGGCAGCTACTTCCTGATTGAACACTTCCGTTTCGCCATCTTTGATGGTGACGGTCGCGGGCTTGTTGTTCCAAGACAGGGCATAGAAAGTGACCGTCTTGGTGCCGGCAGGAATATGCAGTGTGAGGGAGCCCGCTTTTGAACTGGTACCAATCTTCAACGCTTTGTACTCGGTTTCGCTTCCATTGACCTTGACGACATTGTCCTCGTAGGCATTGGAGCCCAGGGTCCAGGTAATGTTCGCACCCATCTCATAAGGATCTTCGACAACCTCTTCACCCACGCCGAGCTGAGCCACGTTAATGACCTCCTCGACGTTAGCAGCACCCGTCTTGGTCAGCGTGATGGTGATGGTACCGACGCGCTCCTCCTTGGAGGTATTGGCGGACACAGCGTAGGTAACGACACCCTCAGCATAGGAAGCCGAGGTAACGACGGTACCGTCCGGAACGACGGCCACATCATAACCTTCCGCATTGGCGATGGTCACGTTCAGGGTCGCATCGGTCACGCCTTCAGCAGCGACATTCTTCACGTCGGCGGCCGTGATGTAGGCCGGGTCGGAAGTCACACCGTCAATCGAATAAATCTGAGCCTTTTTGGAGGCCGTTTCGTACGTTGTATTGTACTTCATGACCTTGCCATAGATAACAATCTCCTGGCCCAGGGCAATCGCCGTGCTGATGCCGTCAATCCACTTGGACGTCGCGCCGCCGAAGTAATAGCAGCTGTATGCCTCGAACTTGACGTCAGACGCATTGCCGTCTTCGGTCATCCAGAAGCTGGCCGTATTGAAGGTAGGGCCATAGGCATATTTGGTGAGCTCGGAAACGACACCCTTCACATAGACATCCTCGCTTTCAGCACCGTTCAGGCCATCGATATAAGCGATGACACCGGCGATGGTGTAAGGATCCTCCAGGGTACCGGAACCGGTGGTCGGCTGCGGGTCCTCGGAAGGATTGGCAGTAGCCTCGGTCACGGCGACGGGGATCGAGAGGACCGCCTCGTTGTAACCTTCGGCGGTGATGGTGGCGGTGATTTCGGTCTCGCCGACGGCGACACCCGTCACGACACCGTCAGCGACGGTGGCGACTTCCGCGTTCTTGGAGGCCAGCACGACGGTAGCACCTTCGGCCGGGTCGGTAACGGTAACCACAACAGCTTCGGAGGATTCACCGACCTTGACTTCGATGGCCTTGACACTCACCTCAGCTACGATGTCCTTCAGAACAGGGTCCTCGGAAACATCCTCAGAAGGATCGACCGGGGTAGCCTCGCCATAAGTAACTTCTATCTTTGCGATACGGCGATTGCCAGAAGTTCCATCAATGGTGAAGACAATCTCGGTTGCAGAACCGATCCAAACATTCTCAGCCAATTCGCCGGAATCAGCCAAGATGGCATTGCTTCCGTCAGAAGCACCGAAGGTAAAGACAACCTTGGAGATGTTCGCACCGTTGATGGTAACCGTATTGCCACCATAGGTACGCACGGCATCGCCAGATGTATAATACTTTGGAGCATTCTTGTTCGTCCCTGCAGCAAACGTAACGGTAATAGGAGCCTCGGTCTTGCTTCCGACCTCAACACCATTCTCAAAGGCATAGGTACCGGTAGCTGCGGTAAAGTCGAATACGGCTGTTCCACTTGCACCCGGATCAACGCTCGGGTCTTCGCTGACCTCGTCGGTCTTGACAATCACCTTGGTGCCTTCGGCGGTGTCGGTAGCCTGGTTCTTCCAGCTATAGCCATCGACGAGGGTCACATAGGTGGCCTCATCGGTATTACCTTCGCCGCGGACGATGCTCTCGACCGCACCGGCCAGTTCGACATTGCCCTTGAGGATTTCGAGGGTGGTGATGGCGACATCGGCACCAACCACGAGGGTATTTCCGCCCGTGCTGGCGATAACCTTGGTCACAGTACCGTTGCTAAGCTCGACATGGGCTGCAGGGGTATTGATGACGATCTGGTCCAGGTTGGTGTCGGCAGGGAGATTCACATAGATATTTCCGGAATAGGCGGCTGTGGCACCGGCGTCGGCGACGGTCAGCGTGGCCACGCCCTCGTCGAAGGAAGCGACGTTGATCGTAATGTCGGAAGCGGCCGTACCGGCAGGGATCTCGATGGTCGTATTGTCGGATTTCACGACGCCGACCGTATAGCTGACGGAGCCCTGGGTCTGGGCATTGTCAATCAGAGCCTGGTTGACGTCATCGACATTGTCGGCTTCGAGCTTGAGTTCCTCATTGAAGCTCGGGTCGCCGAACATCGGATCGACGGAAATATTGAAGGTCGCGGTAGCGGTGAAGACGTTGCCGGCGATGTTGGTCTGGAAATTCCGCTGTACAGGCACATTGTCCTGGGCGAAGTTCAGCGTCTTGACCGCGCTGCCGTTGACCGTATAATTCACGTCGAAAGCAACGGAGCAGACAGCCTTGTCGCCTGCCAGGATATAATTGGTAACCAAGAGTTTATCATTGCTACCAGGCAGGGCGCCATCGAATTCTTTGACGGCAGCGAAGTCATAGTCACCACTCTCGACGACCTCGAGTTCGTCGGCGAGGAGGTTGACGCTGACCGGAGCGTTAGCTACCTTCATGTTCGCATCCTCAAAGGACACGCCGGCGGCCAGGGCGGCGGCATAGTCGGTCGAGAGGACATTGATCTGAGCAACAGCACGCTTGAGGGTGATGTTCTGGGTGTAGCCCTCGGTAATCTCGGAAGTCTCCACGACAGCCCAGAAGGCATCGCGGGCCTCATCGTTCGCGTCGCCGACAGGGTTCACGCTGACGGACGCATTCTGCGCGTCGATGGTCGCGGTGTAAGGCGCATCGGCATTCTGGGCCCAAAGCACGAGTTTGTACTTCTCACCCTTGACAAGCTGCTTGGTGAAGGAAGCCCTTCCGGCAGTGATGGATTCGTCACCGGAAATCTCGGCGAGATAGACCGGCGCATCAGCAGTAACATCATACACACCCACGGTGAGAACATCGACCGTATTGCCATCGGAAATGGCCTTGGTCTGCTCACCAAATGAGAGGTTGAAAGTTACATCGGCAAGTCCGCCCTCGTTTTCCACGACCGGAGCGACTTCCCTTGCGCAAGAAGCAACCAATACCAAGGCTGCAGCTGCTACTGAATAGAATAACTTTTTCATTTACACTTGGTTTTATGAAATAATAATAAACAAAAGTTTCACTTAAAACAGGTCGCCCTTGAGCGCCGTCCGGTAATTGGCCTTCAGCGGCACGTCGGTGGCTTCAAATTCGCCGACCAGCGTCCCGCCGGTGGTCTGAACCCGGGCGCCGATGCGGGAGGCGTTCTCCCCGGTGGGCAGCACATACACATAGGCCACTTCGTACAGGCTGACCGGACCGCCGTCCACGCCGGTGCCGGATACCCAGTCACCGCTGCAGGAGCCCGGAGCGAAATCGACCTGGCCGTCAAAGGGACCGGCTGTACCGGTCAGGGCGTCGAACGTGGCCGCTACACCACCCTCAAAGGATACATCGACCAGCAGGTCGCCGCTGGGAATCTGTCCCAGGTCGGGGTCGCTGAGGGAAAGGACCTGCACCAGGGAAACGGCCCGTTTGAGGACCAGCGAGAGCGCCATGTCCTCCTTCAGGGTGAAGGTGCCATGGTAGGTAAAGGCGGCATCGACGGCATTGTTCACGGAGACATTCCCGTAGGTAGCCGTCACCTGGCGCACATCCCCCTCCGGCACGGTGAACAGGCCGGACTGGTTGTTCTGGGCCCAGAGCGCGACCTGATAGGTCTCGCCCCGCACGACAGGCACGTCGAAGGGATCGAATATGCCCTCCGTCCCGGAGAGCGTCAGCCGCTGGTACTCGGTGCCGTCCTCATGGTAGATGACGGCATACAGGACATTGACGGAAGAAGCGCTTTCGTCCGCCTTGGTCCTGTCCAGGCCTACGCTAAGCGTAGCCGTGGCGAAGTTGTCCTCCACGGCGGCGCGGGTGCAGCAGGAGAACAGCAGCACCGCAGCCATCAATCGTATGAATCCGTTTTTGCTCATTTTCACAAAGGTATGTCAAAACTGCCGTCGAAACTCGGATCGATAAAGATGCCGGACACGGTGCCGGCCGTCAGGAGCTTGCCCTGGACCGTCGTGATGCCGCCCCGGACGACGGGCACCTCGATGCCACGGACCGTACCCAGGTTGATGCCTTCCGGATCGAACAAGGTCAGGTTGGCCACGATGCGGGTCTCCCGCTCGGTCGCCAGCACGAAGTCGTACGCCATCACCACTTCGCCGTTCTCCCGCTGAAGCACCGGGCAGCGGAAACTGACCCCGGTCCGGGAGTTGACGTTCTTTCCGGTACGCATATTGAACTCGCTCGGCAGAAAATATTGATAATCAATTTGTACGAAATAATCCCGGATGTCATAGCTGACCTTGGTCCCCTGGGTCTTGAAGAGTTTGTCCAGGAAATCGTCCTTGTCCAGGGCGATCATCTCGTAGCGCGCCAGGGGGCGGGTCATCGGAATCTCCACCTGGGCCGTCAGGCCGCTGGCGGTATAAGCCGAATAATCTACGATCTGGCCGCCATAGAAGGCGTCACGGTACTCGGTGTGGCCGGAATATTCCTCCGCCAGGATGACGTCGGAGACCTCTTCGGGATTCCAGAAATAGTTGCCTCCCTCGCGGTCGGTATAGTCGGCCCAGGCCATGATCTGGTACTTGCCGGCCGGCAGGCTGAGGTGGACCGTATTGTCCAGCGTGCCGTCGATATCCTTGTAGAATACGGCGGTATATCTGGCCCGGCGGTCATAGGCGTCGCCCGAATACTCAAAGACTTTCAGTGTGTAGCGAATCTGCCAGAAATCGGCTTTGGTGACGGTCTTGTAAGGGGTCATCTGGTCGTTGAAGACCATGGTCACCGCCACATCCACGTCGATCTGCCCTTCCGGAAATTCGTGGACGAGGCAGGACGGGAGCAGCAGGACGGCCGCCGTCACCAGGAGGATATGATAGAATAATCGTTTCATCTGCGGAACCTGCGTTTGCTGTCGAATCGGTAGGTCAGGGATACGGAGACATTGTCCAGCCCATAGTACATCTTTTTGATGCCCTGGGAGACATAGTTGCCGTTTTTCCTGTTATAGAAAGTATCGTAGTTCAATTGGAGGGCGGACGCGCCGACGGCGAATTCCAGACCGAAGCGGTCCGTGCCGAAAACATGCAGCGGGAGCCTCCAGCCGGCCGTCAGGCCGCCGCCGTAAGCCGGGGTGCGTCCCAGGTGGTCCTGGTAGCGGAGTTCCCCGCCGATGGCATAATTGTACAGGCCCAGGGTCCCGTTCAGGGCCAGGAACAGGCCGGTGCAGTCCTCGCGCAGCCAGAAACGGATTTCCGGCCGGATGGCGAAGGTGTTGAACTTGACGGTCTCCACGAACCAGTCGAAGGAGCCGTAATAGACCGGGAAACTGAAGGTGAAATGGTTGAACAGCTCCACTTCGGCCGCGGCGTTCATCTGGAAAGCGACCCAGCCCAAGAAGTTGGTCTTCACCCAGTAGGCGCGCGGGGCTTTCACGGGCACGGGCACAGGCGCAGGCTCCGCCACCTGAACAGGGGCGCTTGGCTGGGTCACAGCCGCTTCGGCCGGGGCCTGGGCCGCCTCCGCGATCTCATCGACCTGCGTCGGGCGGACGGTAATATCCTCGATTTCAGTTTCTTCCACGACAACCTCTTCCTCCTGCGGCACCTCTTCATAACCGATGGCGACGAAGGTGGAGCGCATCGCCGGGAAATATTTCACTTTCATGTCTTCCCAGACCTTGCCGCCTTGCAGGCTCTTCAACAGGTCCGCCCTGCGGTTTTCCGGACGGTTACGCAAAATCTCCAGGACGGAGGCGGCATAGGGCTCGGAAGACTGTTCCAGCAGGCGGTCCAGCACATGCCAGCGGACGGTCTGGTTGTCGATGACGAACTTGTTCTCCGACAGACCGAGAGAATCCTTCAGATAGGCCTGCACGCTTTCCGAGCGTTCCCGGGTGAGGCGTGAATTCAAAAATGCCGAACCGTCGGGAGACGATCCGGAAGACACAACGACCCAGGAATGCTGCTGCGGGGTGGAGGCGACCCGCTCGGCGAAAGCCTTCAGGCGCGTACCGTTATCTTTGAAACCGGGATTGAGCGTAGCCTTCGAAACCGGGAAAAAGACCAGGACAGAGTCCCGCTGGCGGGTAGTAGGGACCGTCTGGGCAGACAGGCCAAGGGTCAGGCAAATAAGTATGAGTGATGAAATCAAACGTTTCACTACAGTACCGTTTTTGGGTTATCAATATTCACTCGCGAATTTACGCACTTTTTGGGAAACCGCCAAAGTTTTTTTGTCTGGCAGCCCGGCTTTTTTCGCAGGACGGCAGACCGTCTATTTCCGGATGCCGGAGGCGTCCCGACACCTATAATATAGTAAAACGGGCCGGTTATGCTTTTTCGACCGGGCGATACAGCAGGAAATCCTCCCAAAATATTGGCTTTTTGTCAGATTTATGTTAAATTTGCAGGCTCATAGGATTATTAAGAAAACAAAACATAATTATGGCAAAGGAAAAGATCAAAGAGCAGGAGATGGAGCAGCAGGCCGCTGTAGGCCAGAGCATCTCCGCCGTAGAAAAATTCTTCAATGAGAATGGCAAGACCCTCTGGATTTGCGTTGCGGTCATCGCCGCCATCATCCTCGGCTACTATGCCTACAACCGCTTCTACACCCAGCCGCGTCAGGCGGAGGCCCGCAGCCAGATGTTCCCGGCCGAGGCTTCCTTCCGCGCCCAGCAGTACGAGCTGGCGCTCAAGGGCGACGGCAACACCCTGGGCTTCGAGCAGATTATCGACGAATATGGCAGCAAGGCCGGAGAGGCTGTGTATCTGTATGCCGGCGAATGCGCCCTGCAGCTGGGCGAGTTCGAGGATGCCGTCTCCTATCTCAAGCAGTACAAAGGTTCGGACGACCTGCTGGCCGCCCGCGCCCTCGCCTGCGAAGGTGACGCTTACGTAGGTCTGGAGAAATACAACGAGGCCCTCGCCTGCTTCGAGAAGGCAGCCGCCAAGGCCGACAACATGTTCGCCGCCGCCTACCTGAAGAAGGCCGGTCTGGTCTGCGAGGAAATCGGCGACAACGCCAAGGCCCTCACCTTCTACAAGAAGATCAAGGACCAGTACCAGCAGTCGATGGAAGGCTACGATATCGACAAGTACATCTCCAGAATTGAAAACGCCGAATAACCATGGGAAGAGCTTTTGAGTTCCGCAAGGAACGGAAAATGAAAAGATGGGGCCACATGGCCCGCGTCTTCACGAAACTGGGTAAGGAAATCACCATCGCCGTCAAGCAGGGCGGACCGGATGTCACCGGCAACCCGCGTCTGCGTGCCCTGATGGCGGAAGCCCGGACCGAGCAGATGCCGAAAGAGAACATCGAACGGGCCATCAAGAAGGCGACCGAGAGCAAGCAGGGCGATTTCAAGGAAGTGGTGTTCGAGGGTTACGGCCCGTTCGGCATCGCCTACCTCGTGGAGACGGCGACGGACAACAACACCCGCACCGTGGCCAATGTGCGCAGCTATTTCACCAAATGCGGCGGCACCCTGGGCACCAGCGGCAGCGTGAGCTTCATGTTCGACCACAAGTGCGTCTTCCGCATCAAGGAGGACCCGGCCAAGCCGGTCAACCTGGAAGACCTTGAGCTGGAACTCATCGACCTCGGCCTGGACGAGCTCTTCGAGCAGGAAGTGGAGGACGAAGACGAGAACGTCAGCAAGGAAATCGTCATCTACGGTGAATATACGGCCTATGGCGCCATCCAGAAATATCTGGAAGAGAATGGCTACGACCTGATTTCCGGTGGATTCGACCGGATTCCGAACGTCGAGCTGAAGGAAGTGACGCCCGAGCAGCGCGCCACCCTCGAAAAGCTCATCGGCCTGCTGGAGGACGACGAGGACGTGACCAACGTCTATACGACGATGGCCCCTGCCGCGGAATAAGCCTCCCTCTTGTACGACTTTTCAAAGACCCGAGTCCATCCGACTTCGGGTCTTTTTCTTTATACCCCCCTTTCGATTGTTATTCCAGGCTTATTTGTTACCGGAGCCGCAGGCGACAGAAGGGGGTCTGGGGGAAAACTTTCCGCCAGAGATGGCTTTGCAAAGATAACTGGGAAAGCCTTTCGATTGTTATTCCAGGCTTTTTTGTTATCTTTGCAGGTTATGTATATTTAAAGCCATACGCTTAGATCATGAACATTCAGCAGGAGAATATCCAGAAACTGGTGGAACGCCGGGCCAAAGCCAAGCTCGGCGGCGGGGAAAAACGCATCGAAGCCCAGCACCAGAAAGGCAAATACACCGCCCGCGAACGCATCGCCATGCTGCTGGACGAAGGCAGCTTTGAAGAATACGACATGTTTGTCCGCCACCGTTGCAACGACTTCGGCATGGACAAGCAGCACTTCGACGGAGACGGTGTGGTGACCGGCTGCGGCACGGTGGACGGACGGCTCGTCTATGTGTTCGCCCAGGATTTCACCGTGACAGGCGGCTCTCTGTCCAAGACGATGTCCGAAAAAATCTGCAAGGTCATGGACATGGCCCTGCGTAACGGCGCCCCTTGCATCGGCCTGAACGATTCCGGCGGCGCCCGCATCCAGGAAGGAGTCGATGCCTTGGCCGGCTACGGCGAAATCTTCGAACGCACCATCCTCGCCTCCGGAGTGATTCCCCAGATTTCCGGCATCTTCGGCCCCTGCGCCGGCGGTGCGGTGTACTCCCCCGCCCTGACTGACTTCACCCTGATGGTCAAAAACACGTCCTACATGTTCCTGACCGGTCCGGCTGTCGTCAAGAGCGTCATCGGCGAGGAAGTGACCCAGGAGGAGCTGGGCGGTGCCTCGGTCCATGCCACCAAGAGCGGCGTCGCGCACTTTGCTGCCGAAAACGAAGAGGAGGGCATCGCCACCATCAAGGAACTGCTCTCCTACCTGCCCCAGAACAATACCGAAGAAGCCCCCAGAAGGGAGACGGCCGACCCTGCGGGCCGCGTCGATGATGCCCTGAACAGCATCATCCCGGACAATCCCAACAAGCCCTACGACATGTACGCCGTCATCCGCAGCATCGTCGATGACGGACGCTTCTTCGAGGTCCACCGGGGTTATGCGAAAAACATCATCGTCGGCTTCGCCCACATGAACGGACGCAGCGTCGGCATCGTCGCCAACCAGCCCGCCATGCTGGCCGGAGCCCTGGACATCAACGCTTCGCGGAAAGCCTCCCGCTTCGTCCGCTGCTGCGATGCCTTCAACATCCCGCTCGTCACCCTCGTCGATGTACCGGGCTTCCTCTGCGGCACGCACCAGGAATACGGCGCCATCATCACCAACGGCGCGAAACTCCTGTACGCCTATGGCGAAGCCACCGTTCCGAAGGTCACCGTCACGCTGCGCAAATCCTATGGCGGCGCCCATATCGTCATGAGTTGCAAGCAGCTGCGAGGCGACATCAACTATGCCTGGCCTTCCGCCAACATCGCCGTGATGGGCGCGGACGGGGCGGTCAACGTCCTCTATGCCAAGGAAATGAAAGCCGCCGCGACGCCGGAGGAAGCCAAGGCCATCTACGACGAAAAGAAACAGGCCTACGACGAGCTCTTCAGCAACCCCTACCAGGCGGCCCAGAAGGGCTATATCGACGACGTCATCGAACCGCGGAACACCCGCTTCCGCGTCATCCGCGCCCTGGAGCAGCTCTCCGGCAAGAAACAGGACGTCCCGGCCAAGAAACACGACAACCTGCCCCTGTAAGCCTATGGATTGCAGAAAATTACTGCTCAGCCTCCTGGGACTCGCGGCCGCCCTGGCCGCGGCAGCCCAGAATGTCTCCGACCTGATTGTCTCGGAAGCCCTCGTCGAGAACACGGCGGGCATCCAGGACGGCTACGGCCGGCACAGCGGATGGATCGAGCTGACCAACACGTCCCAGGGGACGGTGAACTTCGCCGGCTGTTTCCTCACCGACGACCTCGCCCAGCCCCGGAAGTACATGATTTCCAAGGGAGATGCCAGTACCAAACTGGCGCCCCGCCAGGCGGTGGTCTTCTGGTGCAGCGGCGAGGGGGCCGAAGGCACCTATTACACGAACTTCACCCTGAAAAGGGGCGGGACCGTTTACCTGGTCAGCAACGACGGGAAAACCGTCGTCGATAGCCTCGCCATCCCCGAAACGCTGCCCGCCGACCGCTCCGTGGCCAAATTCGCCCGGGACAACAAAGGCATGGACTTCCGCACGGAGGAAACCCCTGCCCTGCCTTCGCCGGGCCTGCTGAACCAGGACCACGAAGGTGAGACCGGCGCCCAGCGCATCGCCCGGACCGACCCGCATGGATGGATCCTGACCCTGACCAGCGTTACGGTCGTCTTTGGGGCCCTGATCGTGCTGTGGTGGCTGTTCTCCCTGATCGGACGCGTCTTTACCGGCGGCCTGCGGCTCCCCCGGAAAGCACCAGCCAAGGCCGTCGCCGCGAAAGGGACGCCGAGCCCGGAAGAGGCGGCCGCCATCGCCCTGGCCCTGGATATGGAACAGGACGGCGACACCTACGCCGCCATCGCCCTGGCCCTCCACCTGTACCTGGGCGAAACGGTCCACGACAGGGAAAGCTACCGGATCACCTTCCGCACTACACCGCAAAAACATTTGAATTTCAGAAAATTACCCAGATAGATTATGGCACAGTATAAATTCATCATTTCCGGCAAGGAATACCAGGTTACGATTTCCGGCATCGAAGGAAATATCGCCAAAGTGAATGTCAACGGCGCGGATTACGACGTCCAGCTCGACCAGGCCCCGCAGGCCCCTGCGGCACAGGCGGCC
>JAFUWX010000030.1 GCA_017471025.1 Bacteroidales bacterium | reverse complement strand
TGGCGTAGATATGCTGGCGGTGGGTGTTTACCGTGTGGACGGAAAGGTAGGTGCGCTGGGCGATTTCGGCAGCCTTCAGGCCTTCGGCGCTCAGGCGGATGATTTCGATTTCGCGCGAGGAAAGGCCGATGTCGGCAATCCGCCGGCTTCGGTCGACCAGGAGGTCTTCCACATAGGTGGCGACTTCCGTATTGATGGATTCCATCCCTTTCGTCAGTTCTCCGCACTTTTCCCGGATTTGCTCCGAAGAGAGCGTTGCCGCCGATGCAGAAAGGGCAGCAATCTCATTGGCCAAGGCATTGGCTGGGTTCCGGAGATCCTTGGAAAGCAGCTGGATGATCTGCTCCCTGGCGTCGCTGACGCGCTTCAGTTCGGCGTTGCGCCGCCTGATCTTGCGGATGTCGCCGACGCCCTGCAGGATGATGGCCGATGCCAGCAGCAGGGCCAGCACAAGCAGCCAAGTCCGGAAACGGCTCCGCTCGATCTCCCGTTCCTTCTCCTGCACCTGGAAGCGCGTCTCCATCTCCTGGAGGGTTTCGTCCTGCTTCTGCTGGAGATACTTCTGGATATGGAAAACATAGTCGTCATGCGTATCCAGGGCCTTCTCATAAGCCCCGGTGCGGGTGTAGAGCCGCACAAGGCGGTCATCCAGGCTGGATGCCGTGAGATAATCCGTTTCCTTCAAGGTCGACAGCACCTGCTCGAAATACCGGATCGCATCTTCGTTGCGGTCGCCCTGCTGGAACCAGCGGGAGCGGAACAGGATGCCGTTCCGGCGAAGGCGCGGCAGGTCGTAGGTATCGGCCATGGCCTGTCCCTTGTCCAGCCACTCCCCGGCGGTCCGGTAAAGATCCGGATCGATGGGATCGTTCCACCGATTCTTGTTGATATACAAGGAGCCGATCACGTAGCACGCCTCGCACTGCAGCTCGGACGCATCGACCTTTTCCGCAAGCGCCAGCGCTTCCCTGGCATACGCCAGGCCCTCGTCGTTCCGGCCGGTCTCCGGCGAAATCTCAGCATAAGAGCAGAGCTTCGCTTTCGCAATCAAGACGCTCGACAATTCCTTGTCAAAATCGTTCTCGCGGGCGACCGCCTCCGCTTCCACGGCCTTGTCCCATGCATCGGCATCCCGACTCACCATAATGTCGACACCTATGATGGACAGCAGGGACTGCACCTGCATCAGCGGGTTCTCCGCGGACAGATCCAGCGCCCGGAACGACTTCTCCATCGCACCGTCGAAATCCTGCGACGCCAGGAGCAGCTCGGACTCGGCAATCAAAGTCGCGGCTTCAGATGGATTTCCCACTGCGTCATTGACGTGTCTTTTACAGGAAACGCCCGTGCATAGGAGAGCGGCAATCAATAGGAAACGACAGGCTTTTCTCATGTCACAAAGTTGGGAAGATTGCGCCGCAAATGCAAATAAAACACATTTCAGTACGCCTGCAAGGCCAGAATACTGAAAAATCATTACGCAAAAAAGGGACCGGATTCGTAATTTAGCGGGTAAGTCTCCTCCGGATTACAAACCAAACAGCATACAATTATGAAGAAGGGAAAAGAATTGTACACTGCACCCGCCTCCAGGGTACTGGATTTGATCTTCGAAGGCGCCTTCTGCGCCAGCGGGAACCCGCTTCAGGACCCGATGGACCTGCCGGAATTTGAAGATGGTGGTGAACTTTAACAGAAAAGAATCATGAAGAAAACACTGTTATTTATTGCCTTGCTGTCGTCTTGCCTGATGGCTTGCAACAAGTTTGAGGCTGAAGTCCAGAAAACCGAGGCCCATATCAATCCTGAAACGCATGAAGTGACCCTGGATGCGACGATCCAGTCCGATTCCGACACGAGGGTGAGTTACACGGCAAAGAACTCCGGCCTTAAGTGCACGTGGGTTGAGGGAGACCAGATGACGCTTGTCACCTACAATGCAGACGATCACTCCAGCACATTGGCCACGATCGACAATTTAACCCTGGACAGCGGAGCCGGAAAGGCAAGTGCTACATTCAAGGGAACGGTCACGGGCACTCCTGGCGCTTATTATCTCTTGGTTTATCCGGCAGTAACACAGACCCAGGCTCCTCCATACCAGTCGGAACAAGTACCGAAAGACGTCCCCCAATCGCAGTCACGTGGGCAAGTCATTGCCATCGAACAGGAAGATGATTATCTGGCGCTCATCCTGAATGTTGGCGTCCTGAAGGCGCAAGGCTCTAAAACGAACGTCAGACACCTCAGCAACTGTCCCATGATCGGTCGGGGCACCATCCATGACGGCATTGCCCTGTCTTCGACGGTGCTGGAGCATGAGTGCTCCGTTATAAAAATGAAGTATACCTTGCCGAGTTTTTGGAATGCCAAGATGTTGTATGCGGTTTATTTGAACTGGACAACCGCTTCTACGGACCAGGCGCCGTTTGCCGATCATTTGTTTTGGAAATTAGGGAAAGACGGCCAATATGCAGGGCTTTGGTCCTCGACACAAGGTTATAAGGAACAAGGACCGATCCTTTACATCGGAGGTCATTGGATCGCCGATTATTCACCGGTTGAGCCAGCCGGATATGATGTCGATGCTTACGGGAATGACATGATCCTCTTTTACCCCTATCTGGCCCCCCGGGATAAAGCGCTTTTCCCTCAAACATCGGTAAGTCTTTATGGCCGGGACGAGGAACACGGCTATGGGTATTATCAGATTGCAGAGAAAGAGATCTCTTCAGGCTTGATGAATGAACGCGGAAAGTTGTACACGCTCTCTTTTTAGCGGGAACGACCGGGATACCTGAGCTCCCTTATTTCTCCAAATACGCCAGGAAATCTCCGCTGTCAGGCGATGAGGAGGCTTTGATGCGCTCCTTGAGGCGGTAAAGGCGATTGTAGACGTAGGGTTTGTCTTTCTCCAGCAGCGTGGAGATGGTAGTGGCGGAGAAACCGGACGCGGTGAAGAGGTACAGGAGGAAGTCCTCGTCTTTCCATTTTGGAAAGGCGGCGTGGAGGCGCTTCATCACGCCGCCGGTACGCCCGTCAAGAGCCTGTTCCAGATTCTTCTGGACCTTTGCATCGCTACGGAGTCCCTCCACGATAGACTTCACTTCGCCGAGAATGCGGGGCTGCAGGTTGGATGTTCCCTCAAAGACATAATACTGTTCGCACAGGCGGTCCAGGGTATCCAGGCCACCGATTTTCGGCCGGTCGGCCTTCATCGCCGCAAGTTTGGACTGAAGGTCTTCCGCGGCGGACATGTACCGCTCATTCTCCGCCTGCTTCTCTTCCAACAGCCGCTCTGTCTGGATCTTCCGGGCCCAGGAATACAGGACCAGGGTGGACAGGACGGCCAGGATCAGCAGGGCCAGCATGCCGATCCGGTTCCGCGAGCGTTCGATTTCCCGCGCGACGGCTCCGGCCTTCCGGAAGGAAACCATCCCGCTTCCATACCGCCCCACGGCCGTCTGGACCGTTCCCATCAGTTCCCAGGCACGCATCCGTTCCATTGCGGGACCATTCTCGTCGAACCAGAAACAGGCCCGCTCCAGCGCCGCCTCGGTGGGATCATCCAGGAAGAAATAAGTCCTGTAGAAGGCTTCCGCAGACAGATAATCATACTCCGCCTTCTCGCGGTCCGTCTTCAGGTCGACCCTTGAAATGCCGTCCAGGATATACAGGGCACTGTCCGGATGGTCTTCCACGACCCGTTCCGCCATGCGCAGTGCCGGGTCGCCCCGTCCGCAGGAAAAGACGAGAAGCAGCAAAACCAAGTATGCAAAACGCATCTTCACCTTACAAAGATAATGAAAAATAG
>JAFUWX010000029.1 GCA_017471025.1 Bacteroidales bacterium | reverse complement strand
GAAAGTGATGTGCTCAGGATGCTTCCGGAGCATCTTTTCGGCAATCTGGATCATCCAGTCCATACCGCCTGACGCCTGGAGGGTACCCGCGCAGGTAACGGCGCCAATGATGATGTAGATGACATCCGTCGGCGGGGTGCCGGGCTTGAGGCCGAAACCGAATACGAGGATGGCGAGGCCGATGCCGGAGATGGCGCCGAGGGCCAGGGATCCGTAGCGGGACCCCACGTACAGGGCTGCCAGAACAATCAGCAGCTCGATGATCATGACAAAACTCATAATACCGTCAAGGTTTTAGAAATCATACAGGTTAAGGCCCGTTTCCGGGTCGAAGCGGCGACCGGCCTCGCAGGAGAAGCGCTCCACGACAAGCTCGCAGGCCCCGTTTACGCGGGCCGTCAGCAGATGGCCGCCGATGCAGGTGTAGTCCCGCCGGCTGGCCGTGATATGCAGGTGCAGGTAGACGCTGCCGTCCTTCCGGGAAATATTGCCGGTCAGGTTGGTGATCTCCATCTGCTCGGAAAAAGTCTTGTCGACATACTGCTTCGTGGCCGGATCCAGGAATCGGAACGTGGCCTCCGAGATGGCCCCGAGGCCATATACGGCCCCGCAGCGGATGTCCAGCTCTTCGCAGAAGGCTGCCAGCGCCGCGGAGATTTCCACGTGATTGTCTACGCTCAGGACATAGCGGTCGCCGGATACATGGTACTTGTACATAGCGGTTTTCGTTTTAGTGTCGATAAAGATACGAATTTTTTCCTTTTCCCGGCACTGAATGTGTATATTTGCAGTCCATGATGAAAAAGATACTCCTTACCCTGACGGTCCTTGCGGCCGCACTCTCCCTCTCCGCACAGGGGATCCGGACCAATTACCGGTCCGAAGGGATGACCCATATTTCCACCGTATCCGAGAAGTTCCAGGACATGGACGTACGCGTCGAGCTGGTCGGTTTCCCGGACGGATCCACGATGTACCTCCTTTTCGTGGACCTGCGGCAGAAGACCGCCTTCACGGCCCCCAAGGGCGTGAAAATGACAGCGACCCTCCCCGACGGTTCCTTCGTCCGGGCCGACCAGATCGGCCGGGAAAGCGCCACGAAAAGCCGCCTGGAGGACGGTTTGTACCTCAACCGGCTCCGCTACGCCCTGGAGCCCTCCGACATGGAAAAACTCACCCGGGGCGTCAAATCCCTCGAACTGACCACCGGCTGGGACCCGGACGACTACCTGCAGTACAATTTCAAGGACGACGCCTTCGCCGCCCTCCTGAAAAGGCATTGCGCAGCCATCGAAAAGGCGTCGGCCGCCACCGTCGACCTGAAGGTCGAGCCGGCCGGCCGGGCGGACCAGACTTCCAGCATCATGACCGCCTCCAATCCCCTGGTCGCCGACGGGAAATCCCTCAAATACAACATCATCCTCAGCCATCTCTACTACAAGACCACCGCGAAGGAAGACATCGACCTGGCCTTCCAGCTGGGCACGGACAAACAATACGCCATCGACACGGACTCCCCCGTCACCTTCGTCCTGAAGGACGGGACGGAAATCACCCTCCCCCAGACGCGCGACGAGGTCAATTTCCTCTACCTGTATCCCTCGATGGACCAGCTCCGCGCCATCGCCTACGGGCACGTCGCCTCCCTCCGGATACAGACAAAGGATGGCATCCTCGCGGATACCATCCTCAATGACACTTTTTCCGAAGCGGTCAACCAGCAGTATCAGCTGCTGATGTCGCTGTCGGCGCTTTAGAACGCGTAGCGGGCGGAAAGGGCGAAACCGTACCAGTTGCCCCGGTTCATGAAAGCGGGGATCATGAAACTGGGACGGAAATCGATGGAGAGCTGGAGCGGGAACCAGAAGGTGTACTCCAGGCCCAGCTGGGCGGCCAGCCCCACGAACGGGGATGATTTCTTTTCTTCCACCTTGTTGATGCCCGTTCCGTAACCGACAGCCACGCCCGGTCCTGCATAAAAGCCCCACTCTCCGCGGTCGGTGAATTCCGGCTGGGCGAAAGTGAAGTTGTACAGGGCCGTGGCCTTGAAGCCGTCGCCGCCGAACACGCCGAGGTCCAGCTCAAAGAAATCGTAGTCGTTATCGAACAGGTCCGTCCACTGCTCATAGCTGATTTCTCCGTTGAACCGCAGACCGAAAAGACCGCCGCGGACACCGATAGCTTTCGGCTGAGCCACTGCGGCCAGGGAAAGGCCGAGGAGGGCGAGTGCGACTAAAAGCGTTTTTTTCATCCTAGAAGCGATATCTCAGACCCAGACCGACGCTGTCGTAACCGAAGCCCCGGTTGTTCAAGAAGAAAAATACCGGCCTCCAGTCCAGGGAAAGCTGCAGCGGGACAGCGGGGAAATTCCACTCGACGCCGAGCTGGCCGGCAAGGCCGACATTCATTCCGGAATGGTCACCGGCATTGTAGAAGCCCAGCTGGGCGCCAGGTCCGGCATAGAGGTTCACCTCACCGGTACCGGCGACGACAAAGTCGTAGATACCCACGATGTCGAACCCGTTGGAGAACCAGCCGAGGTCGAACTCGGCGAAGTTGCCGCCGAGGCCGTGCTGATAGGAAAGCTCACCGCCGTAACCGGCACGGACACCGATGGCACGGGGCTGGGCAGAGGCCACCACGGCAAAGCCGAGGACAGCCGCAATGAGAATCAAAGTCTTCTTCATAATGCAATTGATTTTAAAGATGTTAAGGTTGTTTTACTTGACCATGCCGCTGAAGCCCATGAAGGCCAGCGCCAGGATGCCCACGCTCACCAGGGCGATCGGAACACCTTTGAACGCCTTGGGCACGTCGTTCATGGCGAGATGCTCGCGGATACCCGCGAAGATGACCATCGCCAGGCCGTAGCCGAGGGATGTGGCGAAAGCGTAGACCAGCGCTTCTCCGAGGTTCAGCATGTGGGAGGGAAGGCCGAATGTGAATTCCTTGGTGACCACGGTGATCGCCACACCGAGGACGGCGCAGTTCGTGGTGATCAGGGGAAGGAAGATACCGAGGGCCTGGTAGAGGGAAGGACTCACCTTCTTGAGGACGATCTCGACCATATGCTCGAGGGAGGCGATCACCAGGTTGAAGGCGATCGTCTGCAGGAACTCAAGCTGGAAAGGAACGAGAAGGTTCTTGTTGATGTGGTAAGTTACGAGCGTAGCGAGGGT
>JAFUWX010000028.1 GCA_017471025.1 Bacteroidales bacterium | reverse complement strand
GGGATTGAGTCCTTCTACAGGAAGGAAGGGATCCGTATCGGCCTGGAGAAAGGGCTGGAAGAGGGTCTCGCCAAGGGCCGGGAAGAAGGCCGTGCTGAAGGTCGGGAAGAAGGGATCGCCAAGGGCCGCGCTGAAAGTATGGAGCAAGTCGCCCTCGCCATGCGCGAGGCCGGCGAGCCGGCGGAGAAGATCGCTCTCTATACCGGCCTGTCCATCGAGCAGATCGAGGCCTTATAAGGTCCTCGGCCAGCACATTGCAAGTCATCACATGATACGGATACTTTTTGTTTGCCACGGCAATATCTGCCGGAGCCCCATGGCGGAATTTATCATGAAGGCTCTGGTAAAGTCCAGGGGTCTAGAGAATAATTATTCCATTGAATCAGCCGCCGTTTCCGACGAGGAGACCGGCAACCCCATGTATCCCCCGGCCAGGCGCTGCCTAGCCCAGCACGGCATATGGTTCAATCCGGCCAAATGCGCCAGAAAGGTCCGCCCGGCCGATTATGACCGTTTCGATCGTATCCTCTGTATGGACTCATCCAATCTCTGGCTTATCCGGCGGATTATTCCGTCGGATCCGGAGGGGAAAATCCACCTGCTGATGTCCTATACGGGCTATGGCCGCGACGTGGCTGACCCTTGGTACACCGGCGATTTCGAAACCACCTTCCAGGATATCCTGGAGGGCTGCGAAGCGATGCTGGCCAAATCATAGGGCATTACCGTATCCGTAAAGCCTTTGCCATTCGCTCAATGGCCTTCTTTTTCTCGTCAAATCCCGGATGCACATAGAGATCCAGCGTCGTGGCGATGGAAGAATGGCCAAGGATGGCGGAGACGGTCTTATAGTCGCATTTGCTCTCGATGCAACGCGTCGCGAAGCTGTGCCGCAGGCCATGGAAGCGAATCGGCGGCAGGCCGAGCTGCACAAGCAGCTTGCGGAAATAGTCACGGTAATAACGCGGTTCCAGGGGCTCCGCGTCGTTGCTCAAAACATAGAAATCATCCGCCATCACCTTCCGCAGCGGCCGCAGGCTCTTCATCAATTCATGGCAAATCGGGATATCCCGGTTCGAGGTCAGTGTCTTCGGGACGCCGACCGACAGGGTATAACTCTGTTCTGCGCCGTCATGGATCCAAATACGCTGGATGGTCTTCCGCACATGGATGACGCCCGTATCGACATCCAGGTCTTTCCATTGCAGGGCGCAGACTTCGCCAATGCGAAGGCCCGTGTGCAGACATATGGCCAGCCCCAGGTTGCGGAAGGAAAAATGGGTCGACAGATAGCCCAGCAGCCTTCTTTGGTCGGCTGGAAGGAGGACGGGAATCGCGCGGTTGCCACCCGACGACGGCGGAAAATGGACATCGAATTCGACAGGGGGCCAGTCACAATATTTCCGGCCGAATCGAAGAATCATCCTAAGGACCATCAGCGAGTCGCGGATGGTCCCCGTCCGGATATGTCCGAGCTGTCCGTTGACATATTCCTGTACCTGCGCTTCCGTAAATTGCTCCGGCTGCATGGCCCCGAAAAACGGCAGCAGGTGCTTGTTGACATGGTTGACGTATGTCGCATAGGTCGAGGGTTTGATCCACTTGCGCTTGTCCTCTTTCCAGAGGCGGGCGACTTCCTGAAATGTAGCTGTTGTTGACATGATGCTTGAAATATTGGTTAATGCTGAAAATTAACAAAATTTCAAGCCGGTCCATGCATGGGGCCGTCACATTTTAGCGATGATGCTTTCCTGCCACAGCCTATCTATCTGCCGCCAAAGATCTCGGCACCCAAGCGGGAAAGGTATCTGGCTTCTTGCAGGACATTGTCCTGTAGTTGAGAGCCTTCTCTTCTATTGGCTCTAACGCCAAAAGCCAATTGTCAAGTAGCAGCAACTTACCGTATCGGAAAGATGCTGCTACTTTGTTGTCATCATTGGTCAAAAACCCTGCCTGGAAAGTCTGGCAGTTGCTGTCGGCTTGTTATGCGCCTTACAAGGCCTGAATCTGCTCGGGGGACAGGCCGGTATAGAGAGCGATCTTCTCAGCCGGCTCGCCCGCTTCACGCATGGCAAGGGCGACTTGCTCCATACTTTCAGCGCGGCCCTCTTCACGGCCTTTCTCCAAGCCAATACGGATGCCTTCCTTCCGGTAGAAGGACTCGATTCCCTTTTTCTCGTATTCGCTGATCATCGTATCCATGACTTCTTTCAGTTGTTTCGCCAGGTAAACGCCCTTGGTCGCCGAGCTGAAAAAACCGCCGAAGCGAGCCCGGAAACGTTCCGGCACCTCCGCAAATTTACTCATATTCCGGAAGATATACAACCATTCCTCCAGTTTTGTCATCTCTTCATCAAGACGCTTCTGGCAACGCGGCAACTCCACGAAGATCAGGTTCAGGCATTTCGACAGCCGCTCGCCCGTCTCATGCTCCCGGACCTCATACCGGTACGACACCTTCTCCTCCGGCTCCGGGTCATGCGGCAGCAGGAAGTTGCACACCATGATGCAATACACCGGGTCCAGGTCATACAGCCGGTTCCCCTTCGCCTTCTGAATCCGGATCAGACCGGCGGCGTAGTACAGCAACCGGTCCCGTTCATTGTCTTCCCCGCGCGCCTGCATCTCCACCACGAAGTTCCTTCCGTCTGCCGTGTGGCACCTGACATCGATGATGGACTTCTTGTCCTCCTTCCGCTGGATGGGAACCTCCTGCAAATCATACTCCACCGACACGATATCCTCCCCGAGCAGGTCGCTCAGAAACAGGCGGATGTTGGCTTCATGCGAGAAGATATACTTAAACGCCCAGTCAGCCGTCGGGTCCATGTACGGATACCCGAAGAAGGATTCCAGGAAGTCATGCTGCTTGCTCCGGGCCAGCTGCATGAAGGCGTCGTTGTCGGACAGGCTGTCCAGCAGTTCGGTGACAGTTTCCTCCGTCAGCCGGGAGGACGCGGCGTAGCGACGGACCGTCTCGGCCGGCACCACCAGCCGGGGACGGGATGATTTGACGTCGGTTGTTTTCGTTTCCATTATTTTCGAAATTTAAATACCGACCACAAATATATAAGCAAAATCTTCGAAAAATACAGGGGTTAAAACTTTTGATGCAGATTTTTACGATTCTTATCTCTTTGTGCACAATTCTTATCTCGGCCACCTGAGATTCTGGACGAAAAGCAACCTGCGGATGAGAGGAAATCGCACAGAGGATGGGCGGCTAATGACTCGCGAATGGCGGAAACTTCTGGGAAGGACGGTCGAAGATGCGACGCGCGGATGACGGAAAAGCGCGGAACGAGCTGGCCGGGAGGACGGGAAAAACCGTGAGCGACAACCTGCTGGTTATTACCCCTCTAAGCAAAGTCCCCTGGTACAGATGCACCAGGGGAACTTGCTTAAAATGCAGTGAATGAATAGGTCCCGGCTCACGGGTTTTTGCCCCGTCCTAAAAGTTTACCCCAAAAAAACGTAAACTCAGGATAACTGCCCCGTCCTAAAAGTTTGCCCAAAAAAAGAGTAAACTCAGGATAACTGCCCCGTCCTAAACTGTACCAGGACTAGATATCGCGCGGCGGGGCGGCTCAGGTGCGGCTACTTCCCGGTGAACCAGGCGTGGCTTGTGTTAGCCTCGGCGCTGGCTTGCAGGTTGGTCGGCACCCTGGCGAAGAAGTCGAACCCGGCCCGCGTCTCGATGGCGTCGATGCTGGTCACGAAGGCGCTGTCGTAGTAGTTCGCCCCGGCGTGGGACTCGTTCGTATAGACGAAGGCGATGCCCTGGGCGGAGGTCGGCACGCCCGCGCTACTGAGCGTACACTTCATGATGCATTTGTAGAAGTGGCTCGGGATGGCGACGTTCTTGCTGCCGCTGGGCAGCGTTTTCGCCGTCCCTTCATACAGCACCCCGGTCACCACATACAGCATCGTGGTGCTGCCGCTCGGGGTCATGGTGACGACCCGGTTCTCCAGGTTCTGCCAGACGCCGTTGCCGCCGCCTGTGACGCTGCCGTTGAATCCGTCCTGCCACTGCGGAGCCTGGTTGCTGTAGTAGAAGGTCTGCTTGTTCTGGGCGACCGTGCTCTGGCGGTATTCCGAGGCGACGAGATGGCCCCTGCTGTATCCGACCGTGCCGGCATTGTCCAGGCCTGTCTGTTGGGCCAGGCTGATGGCCGGGTCGCTTGACCAGCTTTCATTCCGGCCCACGTTGTTGTTCGGCCAGAGGCTGCTGTTCATCGTGTGGGCCGTCCAGACGGGGGCGTATTTGCTGCCGTCGTACAAGACCACGTAGTTCAGCCGCTCGACGTCCGAACTCGGGTGGTAGGTGTGGATAGCGATCTGGCGGTTGCTGCGCGATGTGTTGTAGCTGTACCATGCATCGTCGCGGTCGTTGTTGGTGCCGCTCGCTTGCAGGCTGACGCCCATGCCGGAGAGGTCCGGCATCACGTAGTCCGTGAAGTAACCGGTCTCGATGACGGGCTGGGCGGCGGTGGTGAACGAGCATACGCTTCCTTCGATTGTGGTGTAGCTGCCCGTCGCCGGGTCCACGACGTCCATCACGGCCTTATACTGGTACTGGGTCGTCGGGGCGAGGCCTTCCAGCGTTGCCGTAAAGGTGCCGGAGCCGATGCCGATGGTCTCTTTCGCCTTGACGAAGGTCCATGTGCTGGTGCCGGACTTCCTATATTGGAAGCCGACGTTCTGTGCTGCGTTCTGGGTGGTCACTCCTGAAAAAGAAGCGGACAGGGTTGCCCCTGTCGCGCTCTTTTCAGTCGGAGTGTCTCCCGTCACAACGCTTGCTGTGAGGGTTTCCTCCCCGGAGGTTCCGCCTCCGGATGGGAGTCAATCAGTGTAGTCTGCTTTAACATTATTAATGAAGCCTTGACCTGCACCAGCCTTACCAGTTCCCGTTAGCGTAAAGACTACAGAACTGTTGGCCGCTACATCATTTTGAATTGTATATGTTACGGCCTTGTTTGCTGAACTAGTGGAAAGGGTCCATGATGTCACATCTAATCCTGTGGTACTTGAAGTCCCGTTACTCTCTGATGCCGTTATAGTGAAACCCTTCATTGGAGCATTGGAAGCTTTGTTATAGAATGTATCCATACTCAGTTTGATGCTAGCGCCTTTCTTCAATGCCCTGGTCGTTTTGATTGTTACAACAACACTGGTAATAGACGTAAACGCCCAACCTTTAGTTGTATTCCATGTTGAACCGCTTCCATTTAAGCGGAATGTTGATGCCGGACAGGAACCAGATGTAGCAGCAAAGTCAGTATTGTTCACAGGCTTAGAAGATTCAGTAAACGTGAATGTTGCAAGATTTCCTGCTGTCTCATATTCTGTTCCGCTGCCGCCACTGCTCTTCGTGAACTTTGCTGTAGCAACACCAGTCGTGAGAATACCCTTAGATGCTACGGCCTTGACAGTAGTTGTCTCGGTAAGCGTAAGAGCTGATTCATAGGTTGTTGCAGGAGCAGAATCATCGATGGAGTACAAGATTGAGGCTCCATCCTCGGCCGCAATGGTCACAGACTGGGATTCTGTGAAAGAGCCTCCATCAGGTGTGAAGGTCGGTTTACGGAGCTGAGCAATAAGGGTAGCCGCTGCGTCTAATTCATACGTGTGAGTTGTAGAATTATTCGGGACATAATTCTTCAACGTCCCCTTGAATTCCACAGCATCACCGACCTGGAAATCATCAGCGGAAGAAGCTTCGGCGCGGAAAATCATGAACTGCTCACTAGTCTCCAGGCCATCAGCAGATATGTTGAAAGACACGTTACCGTACTGGCTATTATACGCTGTAGTAATCTTGCTGATGATACCGCTGACATAGACATCTTCAAGTGTTCCATTGTTAGCGAGCTCCATTGCCGTCTGAATTGCCTGAGACGCTGAATAAGGGTTGCTTTCTGTGCTCGTATTAACCACACCTACTGTATATATAACCGTTACTACGTCACTATCCTTATACCCTTCTTTCACGGCAATTGCCTTGACAGTCTTAGAGTCATTGAGGACGATGGCACTTGAGTATTTGTTGCTTTCAGAAGTCGGGTCGGTTTCATTCAAAGTATAGTAAATGGTCGCACCTTCCGTTGCGCAGGTGATGGTCACCTCTGTACCTGTAGCAACCGTGTTGCTGGCGTCCGGAGCAATCACCGGAGCCTCAACCTTGTCTCGATTATCCGTAATGGTGAGTGTGTAGCTTACGGTCTGAGGCTTATAATTATCATTACCCGCGAAGATAGCCTTGATGGTCGTTTCACCAGGACCGAGGATTGTTACGGCACCGGCGTCACTGACAGTAGCTACGCTGGGTTCAGTGGATTCGTAGGTAATTCCTGTGGCATTGCCAACTGTAAGGGTAGGTGCTGTGAAACCGCTGACGGTGTTTCCCGTATCCCAGGACGCAGAGGCATCAGTCGCACTCCAGCTCATGCCAGCCTCCTGACGATTATCAACCAGTCCGGTTCCATCAAGGAGGTAGAGGGCGATAGGCGCCTGACCATTATCTTTGTAATAACGGAAACGAAGCTGATTGCTGGCATAGTTATACCTCAATGTCATATCTCCACCTTGAAAGGAGAATCCCAAATAGGCGCCTGTGGTTTCATTAATCGATATTTCAGTATGAACATATGTAGTAGCATCTGTATCTTGCTTGAGGGCGTTGCTATATGAACTTACGCCAATATAGTTCCCGCTCGCAGAGCAGACGGTTCCGTTTTCAATGGAAATCGTGAAAGCGGCAGCGTCAACGTCTGTGGATTTTGCAATGGTATTATCAGCGTTGATGGTGACAGCGACGCCATTGCCGACAGCATCGAGCGTCGTAAGAGCGCCATTGAAGGCGACCGGGTCATGAGACTCATCACCTTCGTAAACAATCAGATAAGAACCACCTTCCTTGAGATCGGACGTGCTGGTGACTTTACGGTAGAACGGTGTCGCAGGCAGCGTAATCGTCGGGGTGATGAAGAGGTCGGCGACGGCGAGGGTGATTTCGAGACCAGACTTCTTGACACCTTTCAGGCGAGTGTCATTGGCGTCCAGCAGTTCGAACTGGAAGGAGGTGTAGGTGTTTACCGGGACCGGG
>JAFUWX010000027.1 GCA_017471025.1 Bacteroidales bacterium | reverse complement strand
TCCACCCGGATGAGGAGATCTTTACCCAGACGATTGTCTATAAATACGATACGCTGGCCGCCCGGCTGCGCGAACTGTCCTACCTGAACAAGGGCATCCGCATCCGCCTGACCGACAAGCGCAACCTCGTGGACGAATTCGAGAAGGACGCCTCCGGCGAGGCCAAGGCGACGGGCCGTCAGGTGTACCGCCATGACGAGTTCTACTCGGAAGAAGGTCTGAAGGAGTTCATTAAGTATCTGGACGCCGGCGCCGAGGAGCTCATTCCCGAGCCGGTCTGCGTCAATGCCGACAAGATCATTCCGATCGACATCGCCCTCCAGTACAATACCGGTTACAGCGAGAAGATCTACTCCTACGTCAACAACATCAACACCATCGAAGGCGGTACCCACCTGCAGGGCTTCAAGATGGGTCTTTCCCGTTCGCTGAAGAATTATGCGGAAAAGAACAACCTGCTGTCCAAGCTGAAGGTGGACCTCGCACCGGAAGACTTCCGCGAAGGCCTGACCGCCGTGATTTCCGTCAAGGTGGCGGAGCCCCAGTTCGAAGGCCAGACCAAGACCAAGCTCGGCAACAGCGAGGTGACCTCCGCCGTTTCGCAGGCGACGGCCGCTGCGATGGATATGTATCTGGAAGAGAACCCGAAGGCGGGCAAGACCATCATCGAGAAGATCGTCATCGCCGCGACGGCCCGTGCCGCAGCCCGCAAGGCCCGGGAGATGGTCCAGCGCAAGACGGTGATGTCCGGCGCCGGCATGCCCGGCAAACTGGCGGACTGCTCCGAAAGGGATCCCGAACAGTGCGAGCTCTTCCTGGTGGAGGGTGATTCCGCAGGCGGTACGGCCAAGCAGGGACGCGACAGGCGGATCCAGGCCATCCTGCCGCTGCGCGGTAAGATCCTGAACGTGGAAAAGGCCGCGGGTGACCGGGCCTTCGAGAGCCAGGAAGTCCGCAACATCTACACCGCCCTCGGCGTCAGCGTGGCGCAGGAGGACGAGACGGGCGAGAAACGGATGGACCTGAGCCGGCTGCGTTACCACAAGGTCATCATCATGACCGATGCCGATGTCGATGGCAGCCATATCGCCACCCTGATCCTGACCTTCTTCTTCCGCTACATGTTCGACCTCATCAAGAACGGCTATGTCTATCTGGCCACGCCGCCGCTGTACAAGGTCGCCAAGGGTAAGGAAGAGGTCTATTGCTGGACGGATGCCCAGCGAGACGAAGCGGTCGCCCGGATGGGGAAAGGCACGGAAAAGGGCGTGACCATCCAGCGGTACAAAGGTCTGGGTGAAATGAGCGACCAACAGCTCTGGGACACGACCATGGACCCGTCCCGCCGCCGGCTCCGCCAGATCACCATCGACAACGCCGCCGAGGCGGAACGTACCTTCTCGATGCTGATGGGCGAGGATGTGCCGCCGCGCCGCCAGTTTATCGAAGAAAACGCCCACTACGCCAATATTGACGCTTAATCATGGGAACAGCAGGTGCGGGCGGTCCGCTGAAGGACCTTGCCCGCACTTTTGTCCCTTGCACAAAAACATACGCTATGCTTGACATTTTTGACAGAATATCCCGCGACAGCGGGGGCCCGATCGGACAGTATTTCGAGCAGGGTTTCGGCTATTACATGTACCCCCGCCTGGAAGGCGAACTGGGACCGCACATGGTCTTCAACGGCATTCCGGTGCTGAACTGGAGCTTGAACAACTACCTGGGTCTCGCGAACCATCCCGAGGTGCGCAAAGCCGACGCGGAGGGCGCCGCCCGTTACGGACTGGCCTACCCGATGGGAGCCCGCATGATGTCCGGACATACCCGCGAACATGAGCGCCTGGAGCGGATGTTCGCCGCGTTCGAGAAGAAGGAGGACGCCTTCCTTTTCAATTTCGGCTATCAGGGCATCGTCTCCGCGATCGATGCGCTGACCTCCCGCCACGACGTGATCGTCTATGACGCGGAGTGCCATGCCTGCCTGCTGGACGGCATCCGCCTGCACATCGGCAGCAAATACAAATACCGCCACAACAACATGGCGGACTGCGAGAAAGTCCTGGCCCGCGCCTGCAAGGAGGCGGACGAGGAAGGCGGCGGCGTCCTCCTCATCACCGAAGGCGTTTACGGCATGACCGGCGCCCTGGGCAAGCTGGATGAAATCGTGGCCCTGAAGCAGAAATATGCCTTCCGCATCCTGATCGATGACGCCCATGGCTTCGGCCTGCTGGGCCCGCACGGACGCGGAACCAGCGAGCATTTCGGCGTGATGGACGGCGTGGACCTGTATATCGGCGCCTTCGCCAAGAGCATGGCTTCCATCGGCGGCTTCATCGCCGGCCCGCACAGCATCATCAATTATCTGCGCATGAACATGCGCTCGCAGATGTATGCGAAGTCCCTGCCGATGGCTTTCGTCCTGGGGAACATCAAGCGGATGGAAATCATCGATTCGCCGGAGGGCGACGAGCTGCGCCGCAAGTGCTGGGAGATCACCCATGCCATCCAGGACGGCTTCCGCAGCGAAGGATTCGACATCGGTGAGGCCGAGGCCTGCGTGACGCCGGTCCACATCAAAGGCGGTGTGGCCCAGGCGACGAAGATGGCCAAGGACCTGCGCGAGAATTACCGGATCTTCTGCTCGATGGTCATCTATCCGGTCATCCCGAAGGGCATGATCATCTTCCGCATCGTCTGCACGGCCGCCCATACGATGGAGGACGTGCGCTACACCCTGAACGCTTTCAAGGAAATCAAGGCCAAGCTGGATGCCGGCGCCTACGACGGTGACGACATCGCGGCGATGACCGTCATGCAATAGCCGATGGATACGTTTTTCCGGGACAAGGTCATCATCGTGACCGGTGCCAGTTCGGGCATCGGCCTGGCGGCTGCCCGTCTCTTCGGCCAGGCGGGCGCGAAGGTCGTGATGGCGGCCCGGTCCTATGAGAAAATGAAGGAACTCGCCCCGTCCGTGGGTCCCGACGTGCTCTGTGTACGCACGGACGTGTCCGTGGAAGGGGACTGCCGCCGGCTGGTCCAGGAGACGATGGCCCGTTTCGGACGGATCGACATCCTGGTCAACAATGCGGGCCTGTCCATGCGGGCGATGTTCAAGGACCTGGACCTGTCCGTCCTGCACCGCCTGATGGACGTCAATTTCTGGGGGACGGTCTATTGCACCAAATATGCCCTTCCCGCCCTGCTGGCGTCCAAAGGCTCCGTGGTCGGGGTCATCTCGGTCGCGGGCTATTCCGCCCTGCCGGCCCGGTCGGGCTATTCCGCTTCGAAATATGCCGTCCGCGGCTTCCTCGATACGCTGCGCATCGAGCACCTCAAGGACGGGCTCCATGTGCTGGTCTTCGCCCCCGGTTATACGGAATCCAATGTGCGCAACGCGGCCCTGACGGCCGACGGCAGCCCACAGGGGGAAACGCCCCTGGAGGAAGACAAGCTGATGAGCGCCGAGACCTGTGCGCAGTATCTGGCCGAAGCCCTGCGCAAGCGCCGCAATGCGGTGACGCTCACCGGTTTGGGCAAGGCTACCGTCCTGGCCCATAACCTTTTCCCGAACCTGACCGACAGGCTGACCTACGACTTCATCGCGAAGGAGAAGGACAGCCCCTTCCAATAAACCCTTTCCGCCGATGAAAAAATCCGTGACAAAACTTCCCGGGGAGCCCCGGATATACATCAGCCTCGCCATCCTTTTCCTGGTGTTGTGGCTGACGATGCCCCGCACCGGCAAGTTCACTTACGACTATCGGAAAGGGGCGCCGTGGACCTACGAGACCCTGGTGGCCCAGTTTGATTTTCCCGTCCTCAAGACGGAAGAGCAGCTACAGGCCGAACGGGATGCCGCCGGAAAGAGCGTCATCCGGTATTACCGCTATTCGGAGTCGGTCTCCCAGGAAGCCCTCCGGGCGGCCGAGTCCCTGGATTTCGGCCAGTATCCGTACCTGCGCCAACGGGTCGTGGGCTCGCTGAGCGCCATCTACACCCGGGGCATTTTCGACGGCGCGGACGAGTCCTCGGACGAAGTCATCTTCGTCCAGCGGGGCAAGCGCGCGAACCGTCAGCCGGCCGCCAACTCCTATACGGTCAGCGGCGCCCGTTCCAAGCTCCTGGCCGATGCCCGCAAGGATTATCCCGGCATCCGTGTGGACTCCGTCTTCACCCACTGCGGGGTCTATGACCTGCTCCGTCCCAACCTGATTTTCGACAAGGAGACGACCAACCTCGTCCATGCCGAATCCGCGAAATACATCTCGCCGACCCTGGGCTATGTCAGCTCCGGGCAGCAGATCGTCGCGAAAGGGGAGATCGTGACGGCGGAGATCGGGCAATGGCTGGATTCGTACAAGACCGAATATGAGAACAGCGTCGGCTACGGCGGCCCCCGCATCTTCCTGTGGCTGGGCAACGGGCTGCTGGCCCTGCTGCTGGTGCTGGTCCTGTACCTGTCCATCCTCTACACCAACCCGGGGATTTTCAGCGAGTTCAACCGCTTCGTCTATATCCTCTTCATCATCGCCCTGATGGCGGTGCTGGTCTTCCTCCTGGAGCGGATCAACGCCAAACTCCTGTATATGACGCCCTTCACGCTCTGCGTGCTGTTCCTGCTGGCCTTCTTCCGCAAGAAGGTGGTCCTGCCGGTGTATGTGGTGTCCCTGCTGCCGCTGCTGACCTTCGCGCACAACGGCGCCGAGCTGTTCCTGATGTACCTGGTGTCCGGCGTGGTCACGATCTATGCCTTCGACTATTACAACAAGGGCTGGAAGCAGTTCGTCACGGCGCTCATCTCTTTCGCGGCGTTGGTGCTGACCTTCCTGGCCTTCCACCTGATCAACGACCTCAGCGGGGCTTCCGACCTGCGCAAGATCGGGTATCTGTTCGTCGCCTCCATCCTGTCCGTGCTCGGGTATCCGCTGATCTACCTCTTCGAGCGTGTATTCCGCCTGGTCTCCTCGACCCGTCTGGTGGAACTGGCCGACACGAACAACCCCTTGCTGCAGGAGCTTCAGCGCAAGGCGCCGGGCACCTTCCAGCATTCCCTGCAGGTGATGAACATGGCGGACGTCGCCGCCCGCAGCATCGGGGCCGACGTGGAGCTGATCCGCGCCGCCGCGATGTACCACGATATCGGCAAGATGCTGAATCCGCTGTGTTTCATCGAGAATGAGAACGACTCCATCGCCAAGAAATACCATGAGGGCCTGTCGCCCCTGGAGAGCGCGCACGATATCATCCGCCATGTCTCGGACGGCGTGTCCCAGGCGGAGAAATACGGCCTTCCGCCGGTGATCATCGACTTCATCCGTTCCCACCACGGCACCTCCCACACGGGATACTTCTACAACAAGTACCTGAACGAAGGGGGGGACCCGGCGCAGGAGGCGGAATTCCGCTATCCCGGCCTTCCGCCCAAGACCACGGAGCAGGTCGTGCTGATGCTCTGCGATTCCGTCGAGGCCGCTTCGCGTTCCCTGCGGGACAACACGCGGGAAGCCTTCGACCGCCTGGTGGAAGGAATCGTCGCCGGAAAGATGAAGGAAGGGCAGTTCTCCGAGTCCGACATTTCCCTGAAAGACCTGGAAACGGTCAAGGCGACCTTGAAGAATTATCTTTCCGATTTGTACCACAAAAGGGTCGTTTATCCGAAAAGAAAGGCGTAGAATAGGGCCTTATACGTAAAAAGTCGCGTGATTTCTGGGAAATGACGCGACTATTTGTTATCTTTGCAAACTTATTGTGCGCATGGCGCAACGTGTTAGCAAACATATTAACAAGATACACAATGAACGTAGAGAAAAATCAGATTGACGCGCTGAATTGGCAGGTGACCCTGAGCATCACGCCGCAGGACTATGCCGCTTCCGAGAAGAAGCGCCTGTCCGAGCGTCGGAGAAATGCGGATTTCAAGGGATTCCGCAAGGGAAATGTGCCGATGAGCCTGATCCAGCGGGTCTATGGCGAGCAGGCGCTCGCCGAGGCGGTGAACGAAGTCATTTCGGAAGGGCTGAACAATTTCATCAAAGAGAACAACCTCCGCATAGTCGGAGAGCCGCTCGCCAGCGAGGACCAGCCCCAGAACGAATGGAAGTCCGGCAACGACTTCACCTTCAAGTTCGACATCGCCACGACGCCGGAGCTGACCTTCACCATCGGCAAGGACGACAAGGTGAACCAGTATAATATCAACGTCACGGCCGACGCCCGTAAGGAGATGAAAGCCAATATGCTCCGTCAGTTCGGTTCCCTCCAGGAGGGCGAGAAGGCAGGGGAGGACGACTTCGTGGTCGCCGACCTGTCCGGTGCCGCCAAGACGGTCGAGGGCGCCTATATCTCCGTGCGCAGCGTCGCGGGTGACGCCCATGCCCTGTTCGTGGGTTGCAAGCCGGGCGACAAGTTCGACATCAACGTCAACGAAGCTTTCACCAACGAGTCCGACCGGGCTGCCATGCTCAAGGTCAAGAAGGAAGAGCTCGCCGGCATCGACCCGGCCTTCCAGGTGAACGTCGTGAATGTCAAGACCTTCGTCGAGGCCCAGGAGAACCAGGAGACCTACGACAAGATGTTCGGCGAGGACAAGGTCCACAACAGCGAAGAATTCGACGCCGCGGTCGAGGCCCAGCTCAAAGGCAACTACGCCCAGGAGGCGGACTACCGGCTGAACCAGGACCTGCGCGCCTACTTCCTGGGTAAGGCGGACATCCAGCTGCCCGAGGCCTTCCTGCGCCGCTGGCTGGAGTATGTCAACGAGGACAGGATCAAGGAAAACAAGATTAGCACGGAAGACATCGACAAGGAATTCGACGGCTTCCTGAAGGATTTCCGCTGGCAGATGATCCGGAGCTATGTCATGGGCAAATACGGCCTGAAGGTCGAAGACCAGGACATCCAGGAGGCGGCCAAGGGTTATGTGGCCTACCAGTACATGATGTACGGCATGGGCAACGTTCCGCCGCAGCTCATCCAGGAGTCTGTCAAACAGGTCCTTTCCGATGAGAACCAGGTCCGTCGTCTGGAGGAAAGCGTCGAAGACCAGAAGGTGTTCGCCGCGCTCAAGGAGAATGTCACCCTTACCTCCAAGAAGATTTCCCTGGAGAAATTCCGGGAATTGGCCTAATCAGGGACAAACGCAGGCCTGTGCCTGCAAACCAGTAGAGAGATGAAAGACGAATTTGCAAAATTCGCGACGAAGGGCCGTGGTATCAGTCCCACGACCCTTCATCGTTACGGACAGGCGGTGGACGCCTACATCAATCCCACTATCATCGAAGAGCGCAAACTCAACGTGGCTTCGATGGACGTATTCAGCCGGCTGATGATGGACCGCATCATTTTCCTCGGCGTTCCCATTGACGACGATGTGGCCAACATCGTCATGGCGCAGCTCCTCTTCCTGGCTTCCACGGACAGCCAGGCGGATATCCAGCTGTATCTGAATACCCCCGGCGGGCAGGTCTCCTCGGGCCTGGCCATCT
>JAFUWX010000026.1 GCA_017471025.1 Bacteroidales bacterium | reverse complement strand
CTACCTCCGGGTTATGAGCACGACGATCTACCAACTGCTCTAACCCGCGATGTCTGGGATTGCAAAGGTAAGAAGAATTTTTACAACTGCAAAAAGTTTTTGATACTTTTTATGTCCTCTTTTTCGAAGGAACACTGCTCTCCCGTATTCAAGTTCTTGATGTTCAGTTTGTTCGACGCCATTTCATCCGACCCCACGATGGAGATGAAAGGAATACCCTTGCGGTCGGCATAGTCGAACTGTTTCTTGAGCTTGGACGTATCCGGATAGATTTCGCAGGCGATCCCCGCTTCGCGAAGGGCCTTGGCCACCGGAATCAGGTAGGGCACGGCGGCGCTGTCCATGTTGGCGAACAGCAGCGTAGTGACTGTAGCCAGCGACGGCGGGAACTTGTCCAGCCCCTTCAGCACGTCATAGATCCGGTCCGCCCCGAAGGAAATGCCCACGCCGGAGAGACCCGGCAGGCCGAAAATACCGGTCAGGTTGTCATACCGGCCGCCTCCGCAGATACTGCCGATGGGGAAATCGCAGGCCTTCACCTCGAAAATGGCACCGGTATAATAATTCAGGCCACGGGCCAGGGAAAGGTCGATTTCCACTTCCTGGCGAAGGTCGGCGGCCGCGATGAAGCCGAAAAGCTCCTCCAGTTCGTCCAGGCCGCGAAGACCGGTTTCGGAGACCAAGCCGGAAGCCGAACCGCCATTCATCAGGGCCCGCATCCGGGCGAGCTTGGACGCCGTATCCCCTTCCAGCAGCAGGATCGGCTCGATGACGGCCACCGCCTGCTCGGAAAGACCGCGCTCCCGCATCTCCTGCTCGACGGCTTCCAGGCCGATCTTGTCCAATTTGTCGATGGCGACGGTGATATCGACTACCTTGTCCGGGCAGCCGGCGATTTCCGCCAGGCCGGTCAGGACCTTGCGGTTGTTGACCTTGACCAGCACGCGGATATCCAGCAGCGTAAATACCCTGTCCACGATCTGGACGAGCTCCAGCTCATTGATCTGGGAAGTACTGCCGATGACATCGGCGTCGCACTGGTAGAACTCCCGGTAACGTCCCTTCTGCGGACGGTCGGCCCGCCACACAGGCTGGATCTGGAAACGGCGGAACGGGAAGGAAATTTCGCTCTGGTGCTGGACGACATAACGGGCGAAAGGGACGGTCAGATCGTACCGGAGGCCCTTTTCGCAGACCTGACGGACCAGGCCAGCCGGGTCGGACAGGTCGGCCTTGGCAAAGGCATCGCCGGAATTCAGGATCCGGAACAGGAGCTTGTCGCCCTCGTCCCCATACTTGCCCAGCAGGGTGGAAAGGTTTTCCATGGCCGGCGTTTCGATCTGCACGTAACCGTAAGTCCGGTAAACGCTGCGGATCGTATCGAATATATAATTGCGTTCAGCCATTTCTCGCTGGCCGAAATCCCGAGTGCCCTTGGGGATGGATGGTTTCTGCATACCCATATCAAAAAAGTCAGTATTTCTTGCAAAGTTAATGGAAATATGTCATTCAAAAAAAAATTACTTGCTCCATTTTATGATTCTTTTTGTCGCCTTCGAATGAAATCCGTCCCCAAAAACTCCCATGGACGGAAACAACCTAGTATTTTTATCCTTCCATAGGAAAGAATTACAAGAAAAAAGATTAAATTTGTATTTTGGATAGAATGGTATGATGAGAAGATTTTAACAAACCCGAGATATGAAAGATTTCGTAAAAATGACCCTGGCTGTCATCTGCGGCCTTTTCCTGATGGGAATCATCGGATTCTTCCTGATGATAGGATTTTTCGGTTCCCTGGCTGCCGGCAGCAGCTCCACTCCGGTACTTCCCCGCGAAGGCGTCCTGAAAATGGACATGTCCAAGATCGCCCTGGTCGAGCAGGCCAGCACCCAACCCGATTTCGCAGCCCTGCTGCAAGGCTCCATGGTTAAGCCTGTGGGCCTGTATGACGCCGTCCGCGCCCTGAACATCGCCGCGGCCGACCCCGGCGTGAAACTGATTTACCTCAAGACCGACGGGCTGAACGCCGGCATCGCCGGGATGGAGGAGCTCCGGGTCGCCATCTCGAACTTCCGGCAGAGCGGAAAAGCGGTCGTCGCCTATATGGAAAGCCCCACGACGGGCTCTTACTACCTCGCCAGCGTGGCGGACAAGGTGATCATGAGCTCCGCCGGCGGCGCCGGTCCGATGATTACCGGTATCGGCACCCAGATGTATTTCCTCAAAGATATCCTTGATAAACTCGGCGTCAACGTGCAGCTGATCCGCCACGGCAAATACAAATCCGCCGGTGAAATGTACATCCGCAGCACCCCCAGCCCCGAGAACCTGGAGCAGAATCAGGAAATGATCAATTCCATCTGGACCAGTCTCTCCGCGACCATCGAGGAAAGCCGCGGGCTGACGCCCGGAAAGCTCGGCGAACTGGTCGATAACCTGACGCTGGGCAATGCCCAGGATATGGCCGAGAACGGCCTTGTGGATTTGATCCTTTCCAAGGAAGAAGTGCGTCAGCGCCTGGCCGTCCTGGCCGGGAAGGAATCCTTCGCCGACGTTACGTTCATCCCCTTCGCGGACTATGTCACCGCCAAAGTCGTCCCGGCCGTCAAAGGACGCAAACAGGAAATCGCCATTCTCTATGCAGAAGGTGAAATCGTGGACCAGGATGCCCCCGAGCAGATCGGCGGCGACCGCTATGCCAAGCTCATCGCCGACCTGCGCAATGACGACAACGTGAAGGCCGTCGTCTTCCGCGTTTCCTCCCCCGGCGGCAGCGTCCTCGCTTCCGACAAGATCAAGCAGGAAATCGACCTGCTCCGCGAGAAGAAGCCCGTCATCGCCTCTTACGGCAGTTATGCGGCTTCCGGCGGCTACTGGATCTCCAACAGCTGCGACAAGATTTTCTCCGACCGGACTACCTTGACCGGTTCCATCGGCGTTTTCAGCATGATTCCCGACCTGAGCAAGACGGCCAAAGACCTCCTGCATGTCGGCGTGACCGCCGTCGGTTCCAGCAAGCACAGCGACATGATGGGCATGATGCGCCCGCTCGACGCCCAGGAGACGGCTTATATGCAGGAATCCGTGGAAGAAATCTACAGCCAGTTCGTCAGCACCGTGGCTTCCGGTCGTGACCTGGAACCCGACTATGTCGATTCCATCGCCCAGGGCCGCGTATGGTCCGGCGCCGATGCACTCAGCATCGGTCTCGTCGATAGCATCGGAACCCTGGAGGACGCCG
Source organism: Bacteroidales bacterium (assembly GCA_017471025.1). Taxonomy (GTDB): domain Bacteria; phylum Bacteroidota; class Bacteroidia; order Bacteroidales; family UBA932; genus Cryptobacteroides. The sequence continues at coordinate 15,437 of JAFUWX010000026.1, read as the reverse complement.
TCAAATATGCGGCCATGGTCCTGACCGAAGGCGACGCCGACCTGAGCGCATGGAATGTCACCTCCTACCCTGCCCCGCCGTCCCCGATGGAAACGGTGCTGGCCATGGTTGGCGGCTTGAACGACGATCCGGACGTGTTTGCCGGTACGCCGCTCCAGGCCGTCGGACAGGCCTTCCGCCATTTTAGCTACAACCCCGCTGACCGGGTATGGGCCCGGATGCCTTACGAATACGTCATTCAATGAGCCGGAAAAGCCTGATTCTGTGTTTGTCGGCCCTGGCCGTACTCCTGGCGCTCATCGCGCTGGGGCTGGTGGGTCTGTACGGCGGCAAACGGCCGTCCGGGAAATCCACCCCTGACCGGAAAACGTCCCAGGACTATACCCTGATGGAGGCCGTTCCCTCCGATGCGGCCATGGTCCTCGCCTGCGGAAGCGCACGCGACGCTTTCGCGCTGCTGACCGACACGACCCAGGTATTCTCCGCCCTCCTGACCGGCGAAGAGAAACGGGGATTCCCCCGCTTCATAGCAGGTGCGCAGGGGATGCTGAAAAACGCCCCTTGCGCACTCTCCCTTCATTACAGCGGTGAACTGATGCCGCTGATGATCATCCGCGTACAGGCGGATACCACCTACGACATGTCCGTCGTGATGTCGGCCGCCGACTCGGCCGGGCTGAAGACCCGGATCGTCGATGGCGGCACCGTAGCGACTTCTTCCTCGCGCCTGCGCAAGGAAACGCTGCTGGAGGTCTCGTACTCCGAGACCCTGATCGCCGCCTCCGTCCGGCATCTGGAAAACGGACTCTCCATTTTGGACAAGGGATCCTTCCCCCAGGCCGCAGCAGCCGCAGGAGGCGATGACGCGCTGTTCATTTCCCATGAATACGCCGCCAAAATCTTCGGCGCCATGCTGCACAGACCTTATTACAATACCTGGTCCTTCTTCCAGAAGAGCGCCGACTGGTCCGCCTGGACCTTGAAAGGAGACCTTCTTTTCCAGGGCAGCGCCCACCCGCAGGGCGATCCGAAGTATTTCGCCAACATGTTGGCCGCCCAGACCCCGGAAGACTGCCTCGCAGCGGATGTCCTGCCGGCCACGACGCTTTTCGCGGTATCGCTGCCGATTGCTGATTTTCAGAACTTTATCTCGGCGCAGAACCGTTTCAAAGATGCGGATGGCAGCCTCAGCAAATGGCAGGCCCAGGTGCGGGACACCCGCGACAGTACGGGCACCACGCCGCTGCGCTGGGCGGAAAAGCTCGATATCCGGGAAATCTGCAAAGCGGTCATCCGCACGGGTGACGGACTGCGGAGCATCCTCCTGGTACGTCCCGGCAAGAAAGACCCCGATATCCTGCTTCGCGGCACGGGCCTGACCCGGATGCAGGACTGCAAACCCGCCGTCCTCCCCTATGCCTGGTCCGGATATGCGGACGTGACCTTCGGACGGCTGTTCCAGATTCCGAACGATTCCTTCTTCACCTGGACCGGGACCTGGATGGTCGTCGGCGACGAGCCCACCGTCAACGCTTACGTCAGCGGCGACATGCTCAAATACACGCTGAAAACCTACTGCGCCGACAACGGCATCAGCCTCCCCAAACAGACGACGGCCCTGGCCTGGTACTCCCCTTCCGAAGACCGGGACGGCCTGGCCGGCATCTTCGAAAAGCCCCTGGAAAAAGCCTTCCGCAAAAGCCTGGAAGGCATCTCGGCGGCGCCGATGCTGCTCAGCGTTAAAGGCAATACGGCGAGCCTGTCCGTCTCCCGCGTCCGGGTGCCGCAAGTCAAGTCCGCCCTTTCCGCCTCGGCCGACACGACCGTCGAAATCCCGGCGGGACCGTTCCCGGTCACCAATGCCGCCACCGGAAAGGCCAACAGCTTCGGCCAGGCGGACAACGGAACGCTGACCCTGCGCGACGAGAATGGCAAGGCCCTCTGGGGCATCCCCTTCAAAGAGCGCCTCTGCGGACGCGTTTCCGACATCGATTATTACGCCAACGGCAAGATCCAGTTCCTCTTCGCCGCCGGCAGCAAACTCTACCTGATCGACAGGCTGGGCCGCTTCGTCAAGCCCTTCCCCGTCGAACTGGGCAAGCCCATCAGGCTGGGTCCCGACGTGTATGACTTTACCGGGGCCAAAGGATATTCCGCCATGGTCCTGCACAAAGACAATACGCTGGGCCTGTATGACCTGCATGGCCGGGTCCGCGAGGGATGGACGCCCATCCGCGGTGAGGACACCATCAAGAACCTCCCGGAACTGTTGACCATCAAAGGAAAGAAATATTGGGCCGTCCGCACCGCCTCGCGTACGGACATCTACGCCTTCGGCGGCGGGCAACCGCTGACCAAGGCCGCCGGAGACAAGGCCTTCCGGCATGACACCGCCTTGGAAATCAACGGCGGCAACGTCAGCGGCACCTGTCACGACGGGAAGGTCCGCAGCGTGAAAATTGCGAAATAAACCGTGTATTAAACCTATTATATGACATTTACATCCGTCAACAAGCTTTTCGAGAAAAGCTTCCGCGAGAACTGGGACCGTCCCGCCCTCTCCAATTATCAGGGCGTGACCCTCTTCTACCGCGATGTGGCGCGCCGGATCGCCAAGCTGCACATTGCCTTCGAGCAGTGTGGTCTGCAGCGGGGCGACAAAGTAGCGATCTGCTCCCGCAACCAGGCCAACTGGGGCGTGAGCTTCCTGGGCGCGCTCACCTTCGGCGCCGTACCCGTACCCATCCTGCATGAGTTCAAGCCCGGCAACATCCATTACCTGGTCAACCATTCGGAAGCCAAGGTGCTCTTTGTCGATGAGGTCATCTGGGAAGGCATTTCTCCTGAAGAGATGCCCGACGTGATGGTCATCGTGAACATCAACACCTTCAAGTTCCTGTTCACCCGCACGAAGGGCTATCAGGAAATCCGCAACCACCTCAATGAGAGTTTCGGCAGCCATTTCCCGAACAATTTCGAGCCCGAGGACATCAATTATTATGAGGACCAGCCCGATGAATTGGCCCTCATCAACTACACCTCGGGTACGTCCGGTTTCTCCAAAGGGGTCATGATCCCCTACCGGGCCCTGTTCTCGAACATCGCCTTCGCCCGCGATGCCGAAAAGCACATGGACAACAAGTCCGAAGTGGTGGCGATGCTGCCTTCCGCGCACATGTACGGCATGATGTTCGAATTCCTGTTCGAAATGACCATCGGTGCGCACGTGCATTTCCTCACCCGCGTGCCGAGTCCCAAGGTCATCATGAACGCCTTCCAGGAAATCAAGCCGTGCATCATCATCGCCGTGCCGCTGATTATCGAAAAGGTGTATAAGAGCAAGCTCAAGCCCATCCTGGACAAGAACAAACTTTTCTTCAAGATCCCCCTCGTGGACAAGATGATCCAGAAGAAGATCCTAAGCGAGCTGATGGCCAGCTTCGGCGGCAACTTCGAAGAAATCATCCTCGGAGGCGCCGCCTTCAACCCGGAGGTCGAAGCCTTCTTCAACAAGATCGGCTTCCCCTACACCGTCGGTTACGGCATGACGGAGTGCGCGCCGATCATCGGCTACGCCCACTGGAACAAGACGCGCCTGAACTCCTGCGGCCGGGCGGCCATGAACATGGAAATCCGCATCGACTCGGAAGATCCCGAGAACATCCCCGGCGAGGTGCAGGTCCGCGGAGCCAACGTCTTCCTCGGCTACTACAAGAACGAGGACGCGACCCGTTCCTCCTTCACCGAAGACGGTTGGTTCAAGACAGGCGACATGGGCGTCATCGACGAAGAGGGCTACCTGTACCTGCGCGGCCGCTCCAAGTGCATGATCCTCGGACCTTCCGGCCAGAACATCTATCCGGAAGAGCTGGAGGCGGTCATCAACAACGTCAACTATGTCGTAGAATCCCTGGTCATCGAGGATGACGGCGGACTGACGGCGCTGATCTACCCTGACTACCACCAGGGCGTCATCGACGGCATGACCCGCAAGGAGCTGGAAGCCCGCATCCTCGGCGTCCTCCCGGAAATCAACAAAGAGATTCCCAACTACGCGAAAATCAAGAAGATAGAGTTTATGCCCGAAGACTTCGAGCGGACGCCGAAGCGGAGCATCAAACGCTATTTATACCAAAGGAACTAATGGAAAAATTCGACAGAAGCTACCTGGAAATGGCCTCCGTGTGGGCCCGCAATTCCTATTGCAAACGCAGGCAGGTCGGCGCCCTGCTCGTCCGGGACCGGATGATCATTTCGGACGGATACAACGGGACGCCCTCCGGATTCGAGAACATCTGCGAGGACGAAAACGGCGTCACGAAGCCCTATGTCCTGCATGCCGAGGCGAATGCCATTACCAAGGTGGCCAAGTCCGGCAACAGCAGCCAGGGCTCTACCCTCTATGTCACGGCCTCTCCCTGCCTGGAATGTGCCAAACTTATCATCCAGTCCGGCATCCGGCGGGTCGTTTACCGGGATGAATACCGGATTACGGACGGCATTGACCTGCTGCGCCGGGCCGGAGTCGAAGTGGAGCAAGTGGAAGATGAATAAAAGCAACACAGGCTGGCTGGCCGCCTTTCTGGGCGTCGTCATCGGCATCCTGGGGACCGTAGCGGTGAACCAACTGCTCAACCTCGGGAAGGTCAAGGCCAATTATGCGCATTGGCAGAAGCTGACGTATGTGATGAACCACATCCGCAAGAACTATGTCGATACGGTGGACGTAGCGGCCCTGACGGACGCAGCCATCGCCGGCGCCCTGGCGGAGCTGGACCCGCATTCGTCCTACCTTCCCCCGGTCGAACTGCAGGAAGCCGAGACGGAACTGGCCGGCAATTTCGACGGCATCGGCATCCAGTTCAACGTGCCCAACGATACGGCCGTCGTCCTGGAAGTCATCAAAGGGGGCCCGGCCGAAAAGGTCGGCATGCTCAAGGGCGACCGCCTGCTGAAAGTCGATGACGCCGTCATCGCCGGGGTCCATTTCCCCCAGGACAGCATGGTCCGCCGGATGAAAGGGCCTGCCGGCACGAAGGTAAACGTGACCATCCTGCGGGACGGTGCACAGACGACCTTCGAAATCGCCCGCGGCAAGATTCCGGTCCACTGCGTCGATGCTGCCTTCATGATCAACGATACGACAGGCTACCTGCGGCTGACCAAATTCTCGCGCAACACCCACAAAGAAGTCGATGAGGCGGCCCGGGCCCTGCTGGACCAAGGCATGTCCCACCTGATCTTCGACCTGCGGGACAATACCGGCGGCTATTTCGACCAGGCCATCCTCCTGAGCGACATGTTCCTGGACATGGATGACGAAATCGTCTATCTCGAAGGGCTCCACCGGCCGCGCGAAGACCAGAAGGCCAGCGGGAAAGGCATCCTGAAAGATGTGGCGCTCAGCGTGCTCATCAACGAAAACACGGCCTCTTCCAGCGAAATCTTCTCCGGCGCCATCCAGGACAACGACCGCGGCGTCATCATCGGACGGCGCTCCTTCGGGAAGGGCCTTGTCCAGGAGCCGGTCTATTTTAGCGACGGTTCCGCCATCCGGCTGACCATTTCCCGCTTCTATACCCCTTCCGGACGCTGCATCCAGAAGCCTTATGACCCGGACTACCGCTACGATATCTATAAGCGATATGCCAGCGGAGAAATGTTCGACCGCGACAGCGTCAAGATAGACAGCAGCCTGGCTTTCCGCACCGTCCATGGACGGACCGTCTATGGCGGTGGCGGCATCATTCCCGACGTATTCGTCCCCCTGGACACCACGCGGGCATCCGCCTTCTTCATCGCCTGCAACCGCAAGGCTACCCAGATGCGTTTTGCCACAAGCGTCTTCGACAGCGACAAGAAACACCTGTCGGAAATAGATGATTTTCAGGAACTTGAAAGATATCTGGACAAGATTCCCCTGAAAGAACGCTTCCTGGCCTTCGCCGCATCGAAGGACGGCATCCGGCCGGCCCCGGGAGAATGGGAGGCGACGGAAAGCTATCTGATGCCCCAGCTGCGGGCGCTGGTCGGCCGCTACTCCAAGCTCGGTGAAAATGCCTTCTACAAGCTCTATCTCCCCGTCGATGAGACCATACGCATCGCCCTGGACACGCCTGCGCGTGTCGTGGACGGGCAGAGATAATTTTGATTTTTAGAATAAAAGTCGTATCTTGCAGCCCGAAGGCGTGTACAAGTTAATAACTATTCAATATTTGCTTATGAAAAAGATTCTCTTAACCTTGGCGACAGCGGCTATGTTGCTGTCCGCTTTCTCGCTTTCCTCCTGTAAAAAGGAGCAACCGGCGGATCAGACTCCTACGAAGGAGCAGTCTGACGATCCCAAAGCTTCAGACGACCCGACTCCGTCCGAAGACCCTTCCCAGGATACTCCCCAGCGGACCGACATTACCGATGACTATGCCTACATCGACGCCAGCCTTGCTGAACTGATTAAATCAGTGGACCCCACCGACTTCAAGCCCCTTGTGAACGCAATCAACAAGTACATCAAGGCCAACCCTGAGGTGGATGGTATTAATATGGAGGCCGCCTACGAGGAGCAAGAGGACGGGACATACCTGGTGAACTTGTCCAAAATAACGGGAACCTATACGATGATAAAGGTTGCCGGCTCTACCAGGCCTACTTTTGAATACAAAGCCGGAGAGGGGAAAATCGAGTTTATCATCCCTGTCTTTGACGCAGAAGATGAGCCGGAGATGCACATTCTCATCATGATGGAAGGAGAAACCGGCTGGATCAAAGTGGATGAATACAAAGGCAGCGATGTCCGGCTCCCTGTGCCTGCAAAACTTACGCTGAAGGGGAGCGTAGGAGAAGACGTCCTGGTCGATGGCGCACTCGAGCTCAGTCTGCCTGACGGTTTGGGCGATGAGGAAGCCATGTTTGAGTCCGGTGAAAGTCATTTTTCCGTCAAGGGACAGGTCCGGGTACTGGATTATACGATCCAACTGAATGGTATTCAGGCGGATATCGATTTCGATTCCTACGCCGGTACGGTGAAAGGCAATATCGGCCTTTCCAAGAATGGGTCTGCTATCCTGGGCATCGATGCCGATCTGAAGGGCTCCATGATGATGACCGAATCCTTCAATATTTCCGGCGACCTCATCCTGGTGACCACGGACAAACTCTGCCTGAACCTCAATGCCAAGAATTTCGTGGTCGGCGAAGAATTATCCGGTATTCTGGACAAGGAATTCGAGACGGAAGCGGCAGCAGTCGCCGAGGTGGAAAAGATTATGGATGCGGTGGACTTCGACATCTATTACGGCAACCGTGTCTATGGGCATGACAAGCGGAATGCCGAACTGTTCCTGTACCCGATTTCTGAGTCAGCACTTGCGGAGCTGTTCCCCGAAATGTCCGGAAAGACGAAGGCTGTGGAGGACGGTAGCGGCGATCTTGAACCGGAACCGGAAATAGAGCATTGGTATATCGCTCCGATGTACGCTTTCCAGTCCGAGAATTTCGAGAATGCCTGGCTGATTTATCCGAGCTCGGAATACATCGTCAAACTGGTAAACAAATTCCCGGAGACGCAGAGCGCCATCATCGGCTTCCAGAACAAATTGTCCAAGCTGGGTTTGTAGGAAACTTTCGCCTACTGCGCAATAAACTGATAGATAATGTCCCCGGCTTGACGAGCCGGGGCTTTTGTGTCTATATTGAAACGGGACATCCGGGCCGCGCGGACGGCGAAGTCGCGCAGGCATTTGTCCGGGGATGAGGTCTCTTCCTGGACGCGGGCATCGATGACTTTCCCCTTGTTATCGACCTTGATGAGCACCGTCACCATTCCCCCGCCGTAGCAGCGGTAAGCCGGAATCGGCAGATGGCTGGCCTTTCTCCCGTCCAGGGTCCAGGAAACGACGGAAGGGCCGCTGTACGCTTGGGCTTTTTTCGTATCGTCCTTTCGCGGGTTGGAAACCGCCGCATAATCTTCGTCAGGTTCATCCGGCGTGAAGCCTCCCTTCAGGTCCCGGGCCAGCCGGGCGGCATCCGCATAGAGCTGGTCCGCATTCGTTCCCCGGTCATCCTTGAGGGTACTGCGGTCCACGGCCGTATTGCGGAAAGATATCCCGGACGTACCGGAGAGCATCTGGTCGATGCGCCGGGCAATGGCCTCGTCGAAGGCTTCTTCCTGCGCCTGTTTCTCCGCCTCCAGCTGCTTGCGTTCCAGGGCCTCTTCCCGCGTGAAATCAATCACGAAAGAATGCTCCTGCTGCATCACGGAATGTACGCCTGTCAGCAACAAAACGATTATCACCGCCAAATGGACGATGACGGTGATATACAATCCTGCCTTGTTCTCGTTGCTGAGGCGGGCCATGGCTATTTCTTCTTCTTTTCGAGCCGGTGGAGGGCTTCTTCGACGGTCGTGGAAATGATGTCGATGGCTACTTTGTTGTGGCCGCCCTGCGGGATGATGATATCCGCATAGCGCTTGCTCGGCTCGATGAACTGGAGGTGCATCGGCTTGACGGTCTCCTGGTAATGGTCGATGGCCATCTCCAGCGTCCTGCCCCGCTCTTCCATATCCCGGACCATGATGCGCATCAGGCGGTCGTCGCTGTCGGCATCTACGAAAATCTTGATGTTCGTCTGGTCCCGCAGTTCCTTGCAGGTGAAGATCAGGATGCCTTCCACGATGATCACTTCGGCCGGCTCCACCGTCACCGTTTCCGTCTTGGAACGGGAGCAGGTGATATACGAATAGACCGGCTGCTCAATGGTCCTGCCCTGTTTGAGTTCGCGGACCTGCTGGCAGAGGAGTTTCCAGTCGATGGCGTCCGGATGGTCGAAATTGATTTTCTGCCGCTCCTCGATGGGAAGATGGCTGGAATCCTTGTAATACGAGTCCTGGGGAATCACGACCACCCTGCCGGAGAGTTGTTTCGTGATGGCTTTCACCACGGTGGTCTTGCCCGATCCGGAACCACCTGCGATACCGATAACTAACATATACAGCCGGAATTAAAATTCTGCATTCTTGGGGGTACGCGGGAAGGGGATGACGTCGCGGATGTTGTTCATGCCGGTGATGAACAGCAGCAGACGCTCGAAGCCCAAGCCGAAGCCGCTGTGCGGCACGGTACCGAAGCGACGGGTGTCGATGTACCATTCGAGGTTCTTCCGGCTCATGCCCAACTCATCGATACGGCTTTCCAGCTTCTCCAGGGAGGCCTCACGCTCGCTGCCGCCGATGATCTCGCCGATTTTCGGGAAGAGCACGTCCATGCCGCGCACGGTGCGTCCGTCTTCGTTCTGCTTCATGTAGAAGGCCTTGATGTCCTTCGGGAAATCGATCAGGATGACGGGCTTGCCGAAGTGCGTTTCGACCAGGTAGCGCTCGTGTTCGCTCTGGAAATCGGTGCCCCAATGGACCGGATACTCGAAAGTATGTCCCGCACGGACGGCCGCTTCGAGAATCTCCACGGCCTCGGTGTAGGTCACCCGCTGGAAGGCGATGCCCAGCACGCTCTGCAGCCGGGCGATCAGGCCGTCGTCATATTTGTCGTTCAGGAACTTCAGGTCGTCATAGTTGTTGTCCAGGGCATACTGGACCAGGTACTTGACGAAGGCCTCGGCCAGTTCCATGTTGTCGTTGATGTCGTAGAAGGCCATCTCCGGCTCGATCATCCAGAACTCCGCCAGGTGGCGCGGGGTGTTCGAATTCTCGGCCCGGAAGGTCGGTCCGAAGGTATAGATTTCGCCGACGGCCGTCGCACCCAGCTCGCCTTCCAGCTGACCGCTGACGGTCAGGCTGGTCTTTTTGCCGAAGAAGTCCTTGCTGAAATCCACCTTGCCGCCATGGACGGGAACCTTGGCCAGGTCCAGGGTCGTCACCTGGAACATGTCGCCGGCGCCCTCCGCGTCGGATTCGGTGATGAGCGGGGTGTTCAGATAGACGAAGCCCCTGTCATTGAAGAATTTATGGATGGCGAAGGCCATGGCATGGCGAAGCCGCAGGACCGCGCCGAAGGTATTCGTGCGAAGACGCATGTGGGCAACGCTGCGCAGATATTCGAAGGAAGTGTCCTTCTTCTGCAGCGGATAGCGCATCGGATCGCATTCGCCGTAGATTTCGATGGACTCGGCCTGGATTTCCACGGCCTGGCCGCTGCCCACGCTCTCCACAAGCTTGCCGCTGACCGCCAGGCTCGCCCCCGTCGTAATCCGCTTCATGAGTTCCTCGTCGAAGCGGCCCATGTCGGCGACGACCTGAATGTTGTTGACGGTGGATCCATCATTTAACGCAATGAATTTCACCTGCTTGTTTCCTCTCTTGGTCCGTACCCACCCTTTGGCGAGCACCGGCGCGCCCGGCTGCATGCGCAGCAGGTCCTTCACCTTCGTTCTTGCGATTTTTTCCATGCTGTCTTAGATTGGTTTCCTAAATCGTGCAAAATTAGCAAAAAAAACCATCAATTCATAAATTATTTACGCTCCAGGGGCGATTTTCACCAGCGCCCGGCTCGTCCGGCCATCGACGCAGACAGTCAGCGGCCGCTCCAGCCGGACATGGCGGATATAGTCCGTCTCTTCCAGGGCCGGAAGGGCATCCAGGAGGGCCGGGTTGAACACGTCGCTGCGCCGCGCATAAGGATTGACATTGACATAGCCCGCATTGAAGGAAGTCAGGTTCTGGAAGAAATGGGTGCCCTGGCTCGGATCCACGCGGAAATGCTCCAGGCAGCATTCCACCAGCAGCTTCGTCTCGGAGATATCGCTCCACTTGACGGGTACGCCCAGCGACGGGATACTCGACCCCCAACGTCCGTAGCCGATCAGGACATAGCCTCTCCCCTGCTCGCGCATCGCGGCGTTCATGGCCGTGAGCTGGGCGGCCATCTCCCGGGTCTTCAGGACGTCGAAGGCCTTCTCCTTCAGATAGATGACGTCCTGTACGCCACCGATCCAGCCCGTGCCCAAGGCGCTTTCGGAATACAGGATGGGGTCGGACGTGTCGATGCTCTTCCAGTCCACCTCCGTGTCGGAACTCTCCACGGAAATCGGCCGGATCTGGAGGACGTTGAACACGGCTTCCTCGCGGCTCAGGTCGGCCGCGAATTCGATTTCCACGCCGCATTTCATCTCGTCCCGGCAGATGCTCAGCAAGGTCTTCAGGATATCCGCCAGCGGGAACATCCCGTATTTGAGGATATGCGAGAAGGTCACGTATTTCGGGCCCTCCGCATAGGGGGAATCCACCATCCGCTGGCTCTGGTAATCCAGCGTGGACGCCACCTTGTTCAGGGCCTTGAAACGGGTACATTCCGGAATGGGGATGCGCTCCAGGTTGACGGCGTCATCCACCGAGGTCTTGAACTTGTCCGGCAGCAGGTTCAGGGCATACATCACTTTCTGAGTCTCGCGCAGGGTCAGATCGACGGTCGATGTCTGGAGGATGTTCTTCGGATATTCCGGACAGAAGCGCAGCACCTCCTCCCCATCCACGACGGCCTTGCCCAGGCCGAACGCGACCTTCGCCACCCCTTCCTCCGGCTTTTCGTAACCGATCGGATAGAAGTTCAGGGAACGGGCCACGCCGGATAGGGTCGGGAACCAATATCCACCGTCCTCGTTTCCGCAGATTTCCTGTACGAGGATGGCCATTTTCTCTTCGGAAAGGACATTGCCCGTGGCCGTGATATAGCCCCTGGAAGAGGCGAAATAGACCGAGGCATAGACGCTCTTGATGGCCTTGGAAAGCAGCCGCACCTGCTGGTCCTCATTCTCCGTATGGGGAATCATGTAGGTGGAATAGACGCCCGCAAACGGCTGATAATAAGAATCTTCCAGCTTCGATGAAGAACGGATCGCGAGCGGCTTCCGGACATGGCGGATAAATACGCGCAGCATGTCCGTCAACTCCTGCGGCAGCGTGGACGAGACGAATTCGGACAGGATCTCCTCATCCGTGATGTCCGCGTTGATGACATATTGCAGCCCGTTCTCCAGGATGAAGCGGTCGAAATACTCCGTCGTAATCACCAGGGTCCGCGGGATGAGCAACCGGACGCCTTCCCAACGGGTATAGAGGTCATGCTGCTGCAGGATATGGTTCAGGAAGGCCAGGCCGCGGGCCTTTCCGCCCAGCGAGCCGTCGCCCAGTTTGCTGAATCCGATGGCGTTGTTATAAGAGGACGGGTCGAAACGGGCCACAACCCCCTGCCCTTGGGCCAGCCGGTAGTCATGGATGGCTTTGATCGTAAATTTGCGCAGGTCCGGCGTATTCTCGTCCAGGGGGCGGAGCCGGTTGCCGACCGAGAAGATACCCCGCGCCAAAAGCCACTTGGACAGGTAGTTACGGTCGATAATGGCCCGGTATTCTTCGTCCGTGATGGTGCGGATGACGTTTTCCAACCCATAGAGGTCGCGGGCCCGGGCCGTTTCCTCCCCCGTCTCCGGGTCCTTGACGATGAAATCCCCGAAGGCGAATTCCCGGCCGATGTATTCGCTGACGTCGTGGGTCAGCGTCTTGGATTTCTTCACGACGAAACCGGCCTGCAGGCTTTCCGCCACACTGCGCATGCTTTCCTGGGAGGATTGCAGCAGGAAAGGCATCTTGGGATTGTCCTTCCGGATGAGGTGGCACAGGTCGATACCGGCGTCGAGCTTTTCCGTCTCCGGGGCATCGCCCCGGTTCAGGACGAAGCCGATATCCGAAATCACCCCCAGGATGTTCCCCGCATATTTCCGATACAGGGCGACGGCGTCCGTATAATTCGTCGCCATCAAGATCTTGGGGCGTGCCCGTTTCCGCATATACTGCTGCTTCTCATTCAGGGCATCCCGGAGGGATTCGATGTTTTGCTGGAGCACCAGTTTATACAGCAGCGGCAGGTAGGTGGAATAGTATCGGACGGAATCTTCGACGAGCAGGATGGCCTGGACGCCTTCTTCGAGGATATCGTGTTCGGCATTGAGCGTATCCTCGATCAGCTTGACGATGGCGATGATGAGGTCCGTGGAGCTGTTCCAGCAGAAGACGAAGTCGATGGAGGAACAGTCGTTCTCCCGCATGCGCCGGGCCACTTCCCGCGAAAAAGAGGAAAGCAGCACGACGGGGGTGGACGGAGCCTTGGCTTTCATCCGCCGCGAGAAATCGAAGACATCGACTTCGCCCGCGTTGTACATCGTCATGACCAGGTCGTATGTCCCCTCTTTCTCCAAGGCCTCTGCCGTGGTCTCGACCCGTTCGAACACCGGCGGGTTGCTCAGGTTCAGCTCGGCATATTCCTGAGAGATCTTGGCGTCCAGATGGCCGTCTTCTTCCAGGGAATAATAGTCATAATTGTTGCAGACCAGCAGGATTTTCCGGATCCGCCGGTTCATGAGTGAGGTTCCGTTGGCCATGGCAGATGGTGATGTAGTGGTCTATACGAGGCCCTGGTCGCTCATGGCGTCGGCGACTTTGATGAAGCCGGCGATATTCGCGCCTTTGACATAATTGACGCTGCCGTCTTCCTGGGTACCGTATTTGACGCAGGCGGCATGGATGTCGGCCATGATACGCCGCAACTGGGCATCGACTTCCTCGGCCGTCCATTTGCGCCGCATCGAGTTCTGGGACATCTCCAGGCCGGACGTCGCTACGCCGCCGGCATTGGACGCCTTGCCCGGGGAATAGAGCAGGCCGTTCTGGTGGAAGATGGCGATGGCCTCCGGCGTAGAAGGCATATTGGCGCCTTCGGCGACACAGAAGCATCCTCCGTCCACGAGATGACGGGCATCCTGTTCTTCGATTTCATTCTGGGTCGCACAGGGCAGCGCAATGTCGCAAGGAATCGTCCAGGGGCGCTCATCGGGATAATAAACCGCATTCGGATAAGCACTTACGTATTCTTTGATCCGGCCGCGGCGGATATTTTTCAAGGTAAAGACGAACTGCATCTTTTCCTCGTCCAGGCCGTCCGGGTCATAGATGAATCCGTTCGAGTCGGACAGGGTGACCACCTTGGCACCCAGCCGCATGGCTTTTTGCGCGGCATATTGGGCGACATTTCCGGCGCCGGAGATCAGCACGGTCTTGCCGGCGAAGGATTCACCCCGGGTCTTCAGCATGGATTCGGTGAAATAGCACAGGCCGTAGCCGGTGGCTTCAGGACGCAGCAGACTGCCGCCCCAGGCCAGGCCCTTGCCGGTCAGGGTGCCGGTAAATTCGTCGCGCAGGCGCTTGTATTGGCCGAACAGGAAGCCGATTTCCCGTCCGCCTACGCCGATGTCCCCGGCCGGGACGTCGGTATCGGCACCGATATGGCGCTGGAGTTCCGTCATGAAACTCTGGCAGAAACGCATCACCTCATTGTCCGAACGGCCCTTCGGGCTGAAATCGGATCCGCCTTTGGCCCCGCCCATCGGCAGGGTGGTCAGGCTGTTCTTGAAGGTCTGCTCGAAAGCCAGGAACTTCATGATGCTGAGGTTGACGCTTTCATGGAAACGGATGCCGCCCTTGTACGGGCCGAGCGCGCTGTTCATCTGGACACGGTATCCCCGGTTGATATGGATCTCTCCCCTGTCGTCCATCCACGGGACGCGGAACAAGATGACCCGTTCGGGCTCGACGATGCGTTCCATAATCTTGAGGTCCATGAGTTGGGGATAGGAAGTGATATACGGCGCTACGCTTTCTACAACCTCCCGGACAGCCTGGTGAAATTCCCTTTCACCGGGATTCTTGGCGATGACGTCCGCCATGAAGCTGTCCACATAGTTTTTTGTAAATCTGTCCATTTGTAGGTTTTATACGTTTTTGTAAGTCATTGTAAGTCCAAATCATACAAATATACATATTTTCCCGCCTCGGTGTTCGCTGTTTCTGAATAATAACGTTTCAATTCATAAGCAAAGAAAAATATTTCTAAAATTTTCGGGAAAAGTCTTGCAGATTGAAAAAAAATACCTACCTTTGCATCCGCGTTTGAGAAAAACGCCTACCGAGGTGCGGTAGTTCAGCTGGTTAGAATGCCGGCCTGTCACGCCGGAGGTCGAGGGTTCGAGTCCCTTCCGCACCGCTCAAAGAGGTTCAGTAAGTCACTGAGCCTCTTTTTGTTATAGGTGGTTTCGAACCCTCGACCTCCGTCCCCCGAGGGGACAGCCGCCTTGGCGGCAGGGGGTAACGTTGACAGCCTCCGCGCGCAAGCGCGGGTTCGAGTCCCTTCCGCACCGCTCAAAGAGGTTCAGTAAGTTACTGAGCCTCTTTTTGTTATAGGTAGTTTCGAACCCTCGTGTTACCCGGCATAATATTTGCGGCAAATAAAAATATGCGCAAATGGCTGAGTATTATTGCCGTATTGGGTCTGCTGATTCTCCTGATTCCGCAGACTGTCGGCTTATCAGTAACCCGTTGCGCACATTCCGGACATATTCTGCTGGCAGGATTTCCCATAGACATGGATTGCGGCATG
>JAFUWX010000025.1 GCA_017471025.1 Bacteroidales bacterium | reverse complement strand
CTTCGGCGGCATGCAGGAACAGGCCCTGCAGGATGCCCTTGCGTGGGCGAAGCAGCACGTGGAGTTCATCGTCCATACCGGCGATCTGATCGACTGGCACAGCGAGGCCAATTTCGACCTGGTCCGGAAGTTCTTCCCGGATGGCCTGGTGGGGTGTATCGGGAACCATGAGTTCAGTCCCGACATGAGGCTCAGCGAACCGCCGATCGAGAAGACCGAGGACTTCAAAAAACCGCTCCGGAAGGCCGTGCAGGATGCTTTTCCGTTCGACAACTCGTTCCAGTCACAGGTGGTGCACGGGGTCAATTTCCTCACGTTGGACGACGTGTTCGGCTATGTAACCAAAAAGCAGGTCCGGAAGTTCAAGAAAGAGGTCCGCAAGGGCCTTCCCATCGTGCTCTGCATGCACGTTCCGTTCTATTCGGAGGATATGTGGCGGGCGAACTACCGGTTCTGGAAATGCAAGGCGCCGATGACCGACGCCGTGGTGCCGGCTCCGACAGGGGATTACAAGACGCAGCTGGAGGATCCGGTGACGCGGGAATTCATCGCCTATCTCAAGCAGGAGCCCCTGCTGAAGTGCATCCTGACGGGGCATGCGCATTTCAGCTTTGACGATGCCTTCTCGCCCACCTGCCGGCAGTACGTCACGGCGGGCGGGTTCCTCTTCCACGGAAGGGAGGTGATCTTTATCTAACTCAAGTATTTCCCTTTAACTCAGGTATTTCCGCAGATCCTGCAGGGCTAGCTGGATGTGCTTTTCCACCGTCCGGACGCTCAGTCCGAGTTCTATGGCGATCTCGTCGTTGGACAGGGATTGGAACCGGCTCATTTTAAACACCTGGCGGCGCTGGGGCGGCATTTCTTCGACGGCCCTGCGGAGCCGCGACTGCATTTCGCCGTATTCGACCCGCTGCTCGGAGCGCTCCGGAGCGGTTTCCTCGGGCGCGGCCTCTGTGTCGGCCATCATCAGGTGCCATTTCGACTTGAAGACATCCAGGGCGGCGTTCCGGGCCAGGACCACCAGATAGCTTTTCAGGGACTGGGCCTCGTTGAGCCGGTCGCGGTAAAGCCAGACCTTCATGAAGACCATTTGGGCGAGGTCTTCGGCGAGGGTCTTTTCTTTGACCAGGGCGATCAGGAATTTCCGGACCTGGGGATACCAGCGCAGGAACATGGCATCGAAAGCCCGGTCATTGCCGCCCCTGACGGCCGCGACCAGTTCACTGTCGGAAAGACTCCTGTATGCGTCGTTCTTTTTCACGGAATTACCGGGGTCTCAGCGTGAGGACATCCTCCCATTTGTAGTAAGGACCGCTGACGGGGTCCAGGCCTTCTACCGCCCTTTCACGGCCGTTATAGACGAATTTCACCAGCAGAGGCGCGTCCTTTTTCTTGCTGCGGTACAGGATCATCTGCATGTTGCTCGCCAGCGGGATGTTGGTGGGATCGCTCCACTTTTGGACGATTTCGTCTTGGGTCAGCGTGGCTCCGACCCCTTCCAGGCGCAGCCAGCAGGCCAGGCTCAGCAGCGGATAGTCGTGGCCGAAGAACAGGTCGGCGGCCACGTCTTCCTGCTCCAGGGCATCCTCGGCGTGGTCGAACATGGCACGTACCAGCGGGACGCTCCGCTCGCGGCGCTGCGCTCCGAATTCTACGGAGTTGCAGTGTCTCAAGAAGATACTGATGAGCGATTCCTGCCACCATTTGTAGATGACGTCCTCGGTCAGGAATTCGTAGGGGCTGCCGTCGATGTCGCAGGCCTTGGCCGCCTTGGCGTTGCGCCAGATCCAATACTGGAAGCGGTCGGCGTCAGGGGCGAGGGCCTTTCCCTTGGCCGGGTCGGTAAAGAGACGGCGGTAGATCTGCACGGTGTCGATGTCGGTGAGCCGGATGAGCGAATCGGCAATCTTGTGGGCGGCCTCCGTGTGCTCTTTGGAAGAGGAATTGCTGATGTAGCTGTAGACGGAGTCGTCTGCGTCGAGGGTCATTTCGAGACCGGGCTGCAGTTTGCCGAGCTGTCCGGTAAAGGCGCCCATACTGACGATGCAGCGGGGAACGATGCTGCTTTCGGCCCGCACCTTCCGGCCTTTGGCAAAGACGGGTTTGTAGCGTTTGTAGATGCGCCTGGCGAGTTCGCGGTGTTCCTGTTCACCGCGGCGGGTGAGACGGCCGGGGCTGTTGCGGTAGGCCTTGCTCATCTGCCGGCTTTGGTCGAGAAGCCGCTCTCCGTCCTCGCTCAGGAAACCGCCTTGCTGCGCTTTTTCCAAAATGTCCTGGATCCGTTTGTAATAGCGGTCGCTGGTTTCGTCCCGGGAGCCGTGGCGGCCGTAATGGAAGAGGTAGACCGGCTTGTAGCCCCTGGGGGCGGGGGTGTCTTGCTCCGGGTGGAATTCGTATACGTGGAGGTTGACGCCGGCGCGGTCGGGGTCTTCGCGCAGCATTTCCAGAGCGGGGCCATAGGGGGGGATGCCCAGGATGGCGGTCAGCAGAAATGTCAGCAGTTTCATTTGATATACATGATGTTGTGGACGATGCGTTGTCCGTAGTGGTCGAATTTGTGGTTGTCGTAGGGGTGCGAGAGGACGCCGGTTTGCGGGGTCCAGAGGGCGCAGGAGCCGCCGGCGGTTTGGG
>JAFUWX010000024.1 GCA_017471025.1 Bacteroidales bacterium | reverse complement strand
GGGCCGTCATTGACCAGGGCCACCTGCATGTCGGCGCCGAATTCGCCGGTCCCTACCGGGTGGCCGATGGCGGCGGACAGGGCCTGGCAGAACTGTTCGTACAGGGGGATGGCCAGCTCATGGCCGGTGGCGCCGATGTAGGACGGCCGGTTGCCTTTCTTCGTGGAGGCCATCAGCGTGAACTGGCTGACGACCAGGGCGTTGCCTCCGGCATCGACGATGCTGCGGTTCATCACGCCGTCCTCGTCGTCGAAAATGCGCAGGCCGGCAATCTTCTTGACCAGCCATTCCACATCCTCATGGCCGTCCTCATGGCCGATGCCCAGCAGGATCAGCAGACCGGGGCCTATGGACGATTTTTCGGCCCCGCCAATGGTGACGGAGGCCGAAGAAACCCTTTGAATGACTACGCGCATAGCTTACTGGAGATTCGCTTTGAAAAAGTTTTCCATCTTCTCGTAAGGAATCACGCCCGCCACATCGTCGTAGAGGTCCACATGGGAGGCCCCGGGGATGATCAGGAGCTCTTTGTTGCCGGCCGTAGCGCTTTCGCCGACGACATGCATGCCGGTCATCCGCTGGAAGGCATATTCGCTGAAATAGCGGCTGTGGGCCTTCTCGCCATGGATGAGCAGCACGGGCGTCTCGATCTCGGCGGCCCAGGCCAGGAGCGGCTGGTTCAGGAAACTCTGGCAGCCGATCACGTTCCAGCCGTCGTTGGAGTTGCCGCTGCGCTTGTGATAGCCGCGGGGCGTCTTGTAATAGGCGTGATAGTCCTTGACAAACCAGGGCGCATCCTCGGGGAGGGGGTCGATGACGCCACCGGCGCGCTCGTAAGTGCCTGAGGCATAATCCTTCGTGCGCTGAGCCGCCAGGGCGCGGCGCTTCTCCTGCCGCTGGGCGGGCGTATCTTCGCTGGCGAAATAGCCCTCGACGTTCACCTTGCTCATGTCATACATCGTGGAGGCGACGGTGGCCTTGATGCGGGGGTCCAGGGCTGCCGCGTTGACGGCCATGCCGCCAAAACCGCAGATGCCGATGATGCCGATGCGATTCGGGTCCACCTGCTCGCAGTTGGACAGGAAATCGACGGCCGCCAGGAAATCCTCCGTATTGATGTCCGGAGAGGCCATCCTGCGCGGTTCTCCGCCGGATTCACCGGTGAAGGAAGGGTCGAAGGCGAGGGTCAGGAATCCTCTTTCGGCCATGTGATGGGCATACAGGCCGCTGGACTGTTCCTTTACGGCGCCGAAGGGGCCGCTTACCGCGATGGCGGCAAGTTTGCCGGAGGCGTTCTTGGGGACATACATATCGGCCGCCAGCTCAATGCCGTAGCGGTTGTGGAAGGTGACCTTGCTGTGGTGCACAAGTTCGGATTTCGGGAAGGTCTTGTCCCACTCCTGGGTGAGGTTCAGTGTGCTCATATTTTCGTTTGTATGGGATTTGCATGCCAGCAGCGTCAGGGCTGCAAGGGAAAGTGCGGTGAAAAGTTTCGTGGTCATATTCTGCTGTATTAACGGTTGCAAAGGTAGCGGGTCTGGATGGGATTATCTTACCTATTTTTGTCGATTAATTACCAATATCGCAGAAATTATCCTATATTTGCAAATATTCATACCTTTTCCAGCATAATGAAGAACATTCTGCATGTCACTGACCCCAATGTGTACGCCCGTTCGGTAGGCGCGCCGCAGTTGCATCCGCTCGTCAGCGTCATCCACTACGACGAGGTGTCGCCTGTCCGCACCAGCCTGAACCAATACGGCGTCTATGGGCTCTTCATTCAGCGGAACTTCCCCAAGCACCTTACCTATGGCATGAAGATGTTCGACCCGGCCGAAGGGTCCATCTTCGCGGCGGAGCCGGGCCAGATCGGCGGCAAGGAAGACGACGGCGAAGACCTGTACATCCAGGGATGGGCTTTGCTGTTCTCACCGGAACTTATTCGGGGGACGGATTTGGAGTCCAGGATGAAAGACTACCATTTCTTTTCCTATTTCGCGACCGAGACCTTGAAAATGGAGCCTTCGGAGTGGGGGAGGATCACCCAGCTGCTGACGCAGCTTAGGTACGAACTCCAGGAAAACGAGGACACGCCGGCGCTACGGAACGTCATCCTGGGGTATCTACGCCTGATCCTGGAATATTGCCAGCGCATCTATCTGCGCCAGCTTTCGCGGGAAGACAAGGCCTCGTCGGATATCCTGAAACGCTTCCATAACCTGCTGCGGGAGTATTATCTGGACGGCCGGCAGATGGATCTCGGCATCCCGTCCGTCCAATACTGCGCAAAAGAGATGGCCTATTCTCCCCGGTATCTGGGCGACGTCATCCACAAATCTACCGGCGGCACTGCGATCGGTTATATCCATTCTTTCGTGATCGAGCAGGGGAAGAGTCTCCTGATGAATGGCCACAACGTGGGGGAAACGGCGCTTTTGCTGGGATTCGAGTTCCCGCACCACTTTACCCGCCTCTTCAAAAAGCTCACCGGCATTACGCCGACGGATTTCCTGGGGGCGAAGGCCGGCAGCTGAATTTGTGCTATGGGCTTGCGCCCTTTCGGGAAAAATCGTACTTTTGCAATATGATGCTTGAAGAATTACGTTCTTATTCTCCGCAGGATCTGGCCGACCTGGATGCGCTGATGCATGTCTTGTCGGCTACGAGTTATTGTGACGAGAAGTTATTGAAAAACGCCCTGGACGATGCCAACGCCCATGTGTATGTGATCCGGGACGAAGGCCGCATCGTCGCGAGCGGAACACTATGCCTGAAGCATACGCTGGAGTTCGCCATCGCCGATATCGAGTCGGTCGTGGTCAGTCCCGGACATC
>JAFUWX010000023.1 GCA_017471025.1 Bacteroidales bacterium | reverse complement strand
TGCTTCCAGGGCATCGTGACGCTGGAGGACATCATCGAGACCGTCCTCGGCATGGAAATCATCGACGAGAGCGACACGGTGACGGATATGCAGCAATATGCCCGGGAGCGCTGGCAGCGTCGCCAGAATCAGTACAAGCAGATCACCCTGCCGGAGGACGACTAGGTCCTTCCATCCCCCTGGCCGCGCCCTGGGACTCCAGGCGGTCTATTTGTCCGGTATATCCGCGGACTTTCCATTAATTATTTGTATATTTGCAAACTTTGACTTATCAAAATAAGGAGTTTGCAAATGAAGAAAGTTTTGACCGGAGTCCTTGCCCTGCTGATGGGTTGCGCGGCGTTCGCCATCCCGGCAGACAGACGTCCGATTCACTATACCCAACCGGACGGGACCACCATCACGATCCTCCTCCATGGCGATGAATTCGAGCATTATGCGACCGACCTGGACGGCCAGCCCCTGGCCCTGGGCACGGACGGATTCTACCGGCCGGCCACCGACATCCAGGCGGCCCGCGTCCGTTCCCCGCGGATGACCCGCAGCGCGGCCCAGCGCATGCAGGCGATGGCCCGGGACAAGGCGCGCGTGTCCAACATCGGGGAGAAGCGGATTCCCGTGGTGCTGGTCAATTTCACGGATACCCAGTTCCGGATTTCCGACCCGAAAGCCAAATTCGAGGCCCTGCTCAATCAGCACGGCTATTCCTACAATGGCGCCAACGGCTCCGTCCAGGACTACTATGTGGACAATTCGCAGGGACAATTCCGCCCGGTTTTCGATGTCTTCGGCCCCTATGATTTGGACAATAAATCCTCCTATTATGCCGGTTCCGACGGTACGGCGAATGCCCATGAAGCTGTCGTCGAGGCACTTAGGCAAGCCGCGGAGGAATATGATTTATCCATCTACGATTCGGATGGAGACGGAATCATCGACATGACGCTGATGTACTATGCCGGATATAACCAGGCGGAAGGCGGGCCGACGAACACCATCTGGCCCCACCAGTGGAGTGTCCAGTATTCCGAGTATGCCAACCAGAAAGTGGACGGATTGCGCATAGGCAAGTACTTCTGCACCTCGGAATACAAAGGTTCCCAGGGCGGCAGGATGTGCAGCATCGGCACCACCTGCCACGAATTCGCCCATTCCCTGGGTCTGCCGGACTGGTACGACACCGATTACGAAGTAAACGGCATCACCCACGGCCTGGCCGAGTTCTCCCCGATGTGTCATGGGTCGTATCTGAATGACAGCCGTACGCCGCCGTACTTCAACGTGGAAGAGCGCGTCATGCTCGGCTGGGTCGATCGCGAAAAAGCCTTCACGGAAGTCGCCGGAAACGGGACCCTGAAAATCGGTCCTGTCTATGAAAATCACGCCTATACCATTCAGGCACCTACGCGCGGGGAGTATTTCTATCTGGAATTCCGCGACGGAACCGGCTGGGACAGCTATCTGCCCGAAGGCATGGTGGTCTATCATGCCGACAAGTCCTCCCGGAGGATCAAACTCCTGTATGAGACCGGTTACGGCTCCTACGATACCTATTATGTGACCGCGCGGGAACTTTGGGACGACTGGGAGAGTTACAACAAGCTCAATTCCAACGGAGAGCATCCCTGTTTCTATGTCGTTCCGGCCAGTGACCAGGACAATCTCTCCTGGGGGTATGTCGAATATTACGGACAGTATTATTCCACGGGCGCTTCCGCGACAGAATTGGTATTCCCCGGGGAGGGGGTCTATCGCTATCAGCCCGTCGATTGGGACAATAACCCATTGGACATCGTCCTTTCCGATATCCAGGTGGGGAACGGCTTCGTCCAGATGACCGTATCCGGCAGCACGGGAGAAATCTCCGAAGATCCTTCCGAAGACCCGTCCGCGGAGCCTGAATATCCCGACCTCGGATACAATTATATCATTTGCGCAAGTACCTATCAAGCAGGCGATTCCTTCGAGAAGAACATCCGCCTCACGGAAGGATGCGAAGTCGAGTCGGTCCAGTGGCGCCTGGACGGAAAGATCCTCCGGGGAAGCAAAGTGGAACTTCCCGCAGGCACCCATACCCTATCTGCCCATCTGACCTTGACCAATGGCTATCAGGATGTCATCGAGCAGGTTATCGTCGTAGAATAAAACCATTTGCAACGCATGAATAATCCATTGAAATTACTGATTCCGGCTGTGGCGGCGATACTGACCGCTGTCTCGTGCTCCCTCGTCGAGGGGCTCAACGGGCCGAAAGAATTTTCCTTTGAAGGGGCATCCTCCGCCGAGGTAAGCGCGGCGACGCAGGATATCGACTTTTCTTTCCGCTGCGACAAAGAATGGACGGCTTCGCTCAAGGGCGGCCGTTTCGTCAAGCTGCTGCGCGAATCTGTCGCGGAAGACGGCGTCGGCGGCGCCGTGACGGTGCGCGTCTCACTCAATGAATCCGAAACGCTGCGGCGGGACACCCTGGTCATCACGAGCGGATCCAAGTCCATGTCCGCCGTCATTTCCCAAAAAGGTCTTTCCTCATATCTCTCCGCGACGGAGCTGGTCCTTTCCGAGGCAGGAAGCAGCCTGCTGATCCATGCCCCGTACAACTGGAAGCTCATCGCCCAGGACGGCGACTGGTTTACCATCGATCCCGCCGAAGGGGCCAAGGGAAGCGTGACGGTGACCTTCAAGGCCAACCCGCGTCCGGAAGGGGAGTATGACCCCCGGAACGGCGTTGCCGTATTCTCCTGCGGCCATGACCATATCAACATCCGCCTGTCCCAGGGCCAAAAGGACGCCCTGCTGGTCTCTGCCGAGGAAATCCAGACGGTAGCCCTGGGCGGGACCTTCTCCCTCCAGGCGCTGTACAATGTGGATTACTCCGTCGAAATCGGCGTGGACTGGATCCATCAGGAAGGCACCAAGGCCCTTTCGGAAGACAGCTACACGTTCCGCGTGGACGAAAATACGGCCGAGACGGAGCGTTCCGGCGTCATCCGCTTCCTGGCGGACGGCCTGGAGGCTGCCGTGACCGTGACGCAGGCTGGGCGTGATCCGCTCCTGGGTCTGGAGACCTATGGCATCTACAACGAGACGACACCCGTCACCCTGTATGAGCCGGGTGTCTGCCAGCTGGGCCGTTACTACAACGACACCAGTCTGAATTTCCGCATCATGGACATCGAGGCCGGAACCGTCACCGATATCCGGGGCTATGGCATCGACCTGCGGGCTGGCGACAGCGTCACCCTGGAAGTCGTCACCCAGGAAGGGAGCACCTCCCACGAGGCCGTACTGCTGGCCACGGAAGGGGAGAGGGCCTGGCTGCGGGCCAAGGACGGAACGGGATTCATCCTAAAGATCTAAGCCATGAAGAAACTGCTGCTGACTATTCTTCTGACAAGCCTGACGGTCGCCCTCGCGGCCCGGCCTGCTACGCGTAAACCGCTCCCTTATACCCAACCGGACGGTTCCGTCGTCATGATCCTGCTTCAGGGCGACGAGTTCCACCATTGGATGACCGACATGCAGGGGAACCTGCTCAAAGTCAATACCCAAGGTTTCCTGGTCCCGGCAGCCCGGGAGGAATTGCGTCCTTCCGCCAGCCAGGTGGCCTTGAAACAAGCCGCCAGCCGCCATCGCCTCGCCGCACCCGCTGCGGCCGGTACCGGTTCCTTCCCGGTAACGTCGGGCAATTTCGGCGCGAAAAAGGGACTCGTCATCATGATCAGTTTCTCCAACCTGGATTGGAAATACAGCAAGGAAGACATCGCCCGGATGCTCAACGAAGAGGGGTACTCGGTCAACGGCGCGGATGGCTCGGTGCGGGACTTCTACATGGCCAATTCCGACGGCCGTTTCTATCCCGAATTCGATGTCTATGGGCCCTATGAGGCCAGCAAGAAATACAATGCCTTCTCAGACGGCGTCACCGGCACGGACGAGGTGTTTTTCAAGGCCTGCATCGCCGCCGACAACGACATCGACTTCTCCCGATACGATTCGGACGGGGATGGATACGTCGATCTGATTGCGTTCTTCTTTGCCGGATATAACCAGGCGGAAAGCGGTACGTCCGGCCTGATCTGGCCCTATCAGTTTTCGATGCAGGACGTAGGTTCCACCTATGCCACCCGGCGGTTCGACGGGGTCAAACTCAGCAAGTTTTTCTGCACCTCCGAATTTGTCGGAAGTTCCGGAAAGACCCTCTGTTCCATCGGAACCACCTGCCACGAATTCGCCCATTCCCTGGGTCTGCCGGACATGTATGACTCGGACTACAGCCAGAACGGAAACTGCCACGGTATGCTGACCTTCTCACCCATGAATTCCGGCGCGGATCTCAATGAGGGCCGCACGCCGGCGTATTTCCCGGTCTATGAACGGGTGATGCTGGGCTGGGCGGATGAGTCCAAAGCCATCCTGCCCTTTACTTACAACGGGAAGATGTCTTTCCCCGCCGTTCATACCAACCAGTGCTACCGCAGCGAGACGTCGATGAACGGGGAATTCTTCCTGTATGAATTCCGCGACGGAACGGGATGGGACCGGTACCTGCCTGCCGGACTGGCCGTGTATCACATCGACATGTCCTCCCGGACCATATCCCTGGTGGACAGCGAAGGCAACCGCTACAGCAGCTCCGCCCATGACCTCTGGCATGAGTGGGAGTATATGAACAGCATCAACGCGAACGGCTCTCATCCCTGCGGATATGTCATCAGCGCAGCCAGCCAGAGCAGCCTGAATTACGGCAACGGACAATCCATCATCTATGGTTATGATACCGAAGAGAGAATGGTCTTCCCCGGGAAAGGGGGAGTGAGCCGCTATACGGCCAAGGATTGGAACAACCAGTCTTCCGACATCAGCCTGTCCGAAATTACGCTGTCCGGCAAGAACCTCACGGCCGTCATCGCCGGTGCCTCCGGCGGAGAAGATCCCACACCCGAGCTGCCCGACCTGGGTTATGCGTATATCGTACCGGCCAGTGTGTACGAGGCGGGGGCGGAATTCCCCTTGCAGGTGCGCCTGCCCGCGGGCAAAAAGGCGGAATCCATCACCTGGAGCCTGAACGGGAAAAAGCTGAGCGGCAGCAAGTTCTACCTGCCCCGTGGCGAGAACACCCTCAGCGCCCAGGTCACCTACGCGGAAGGCGTCTATGATGTCATCGAGATGGTCTTCACGGCCGAGTAAGCGAGGCAATTCCAAAGAAGGGGTGGCCCCAGTCACGGGCCACCCCTTCTTTTGTAGTCTCATCGCAAGACTTATTCCGCCTCGGCGGATACCGTCTCCGTATAGTAGTTGATCAGTCTGATAATCAGTTCATTCAATTTCTCTACCTGGTATTCGCCTACCGTAGCTTCGATGTGGTCGTTGCCCACGCCGCTGTCGTTGGTGATAAAGGTATAGGTGGCGTTTGTCCCGATCGCGAAGAAGCGAAGCATCGCCTCCGTTTCCTTGTCGATGCCGCTGGCCGAGACCGGAATCAGCTTGATGCCCGCACGGGCATAGGCGGAAATGGAGTTCTGCAGGCTCTTGCGGATCTCATCGGTCTTGTGCGCAGGTGCATCCAGCAGCATGAAAGCAATGCGGCTGCGGGCCGTGTTGCTCCAGGAAAGTTCCTGCAGCGAGGCTTCCAGGGCGGTATGCACGGCTTCCGGGAAGTCACCACCGCCATCTGCGGACTGACGGCTGATAAAATCACGGGTGACGGACAATTCCTCATTGAACTGGGAACTGAGGGTTACGTATTCGTCGCCTTCATCCCGATAAAAAACGGCGCCCGTACGGATTTTCATGCCGGACTGGCTCTGCATGACCTTCCCGATGATATCCGACAGGTCACTCTTGAGGAACTCCAGCTCGTCGGACATGGAGCCGGTGGCATCCACGATAAAGGCGACATCCGCGGCATAAGAAGGTTCCGTGTAGCTGCTGACCTCGTAAGTATTGACCTCGACAGTGCCATCCTGCAACCAGGTGACCTTGGGGGCCTCTTCCTGCAACTGCCCGGCGATGGCGATGGAAAGCGCTCCTGCGGGGGCCTGCGGGGCATACAGGGCGGGCCAGCATTCCGCCCGTCCATGGTTGTCAGTACGCGAAGTCCAGACCGACACGTCGTCGCGGAACACCTCGACCCGCACGCCGCAGGCGGGGAGTCCGTCGGCGCCGACCACGCGGACCGCGATCCGCTGGTCCGTATAGAAGCCCCAGTCTTCCACATATGGCTTGAATAGGCCGCCGGGGAGCTTGGACCAGAAATCCCAGTGGTCCAGGTCGCACCATTCGCCGGCCGTGACGATGCCCGCGCCCACCTGGACGCCTTGTCCGCCGGAGCCATCCATAGGCGGCTCAGCGTATGACATATCGGAGCCATCCTTGACGGCCCCTTCCATGGCCATGGGAAGACCGCTGACATCGGCCATCTTGTTGCCTTTGGAACAAGACAGGACAGCCAGCAGTGACAGGGTGATAACGAAGAATTTACGCATAAAAAAGGTGGCCGTCATTTGTCAGGCCACCCTTAAGATGCAGAATGATTGGGAAATGTTGCACCGGCTCAGCGAATATCGTCGCTGGAGACGAAATGCTCCGGAAGCGGCATGCCATATACGCTTTCCCGCAGAAAAGCGCCGAATGAAGCGATGTCGGGAAAGGCCTGCTGCCGCTCAGGGGTGATGATGGGGCCGATGCCGACCCGGATCCGGGCACCGCGCTTGTTGATGCCTTCGCGGGAGAGGCGCAGCAGACGCACCTTCCAGCTAATCAGACCCAGCAGATAATAATACAGGCTGTTCCTGTCGAAGAAGCGAATCGGAACGATGGGGACGCGCAGCTTGCGGATCATCCGCAGGACAGGCTCCTGCCACTGTCGGTCCCGGATGCAGCGGTCTTTCAGGCTCAGGTCAGACACTGCACCGGAGGGGAAGATGCCCAGCGGATGCCCGTCCCGGACATGTTCCATGGAGAGCCGCACGCCCCGAAGGCTATCGGAAGTGGGGCCTGTCCGCTGCTCGCCGGTCGGCGTGACTGTAATGAAACTGGGCTCCAGGGCCCGGAGATAGGCGAGAATCTTGTTCACCATCACCTTGTAGTCCGGGCGGAGATGCCCGATCATATCGACGAGCACAAGTCCGTCAATTCCGCCGTAAGGGTGGTTGCTGATGGTGATGAAAGGGCCTTCCGGCAACTGTTTCAGGATATCGTAGCCGCCGACGTGATACTTGGCGCCGGTATGGTCCAGGATGCCCCTGGCGAAATCCGGGCCCAGCTTGTCCGCCTGGCTGTCATACACATCCGAGAGGTCGTCCAGGGAAGCGATGTGACAGATGGTCTTGAACAAAAGCGCACCGGCCTTGCCCTTGAAAATGGGGCTCAGCCGGATGGCATCTTCTTGGGTCAGAACAGGCATCAGTCCTCCTCGTTCTTCTCCAGCGGCTCAAGCGCGGCGAAATAGCGGCCGTCCTTGAACAGGCTGACCAGATAGGCGCCCAACAAAATCACCAGAATGACGAGGGCGATGTAGTCCAGGATGCGGAAGGTAACGGGCGTGCCGAACACCACGACCTCTTTGGCATAAGCCTGCATGCCCGGGACATACATGAACAGGATCAGGGCGATCATGATGATCAGCCGGAATTCCGTCGGACCCATCTTGGCATAGGTCAGCTTGAACTCGCCCTTGAGGTGGCTGTTGATATAGACATAGACGGACAGCATCAGATAGACGGCCAGCACCATCAGGGCGATGTTCAGGTTCATCAGCGGGGAAAGGCCCACGCCGGTGAACATGATGGCCTCGTTGATGCAGTCGATGTTGTGGTCCAGGAAGAAACCGTAGCGGGGACGCTGCTGGTTCCGCACGCGGGCGATGGTCCCGTCCAGGGAATCACCGAACCAATTGACCAGCAGGCCGAAGCAGGAAAGCCATAGCCAGAGGATATTCTGATTGGAAAGGATGCAACCCAGGGCGATGATGCAGGCCCCGAGGAAGCCGGTGAAGGTCATCATGTCCGAAGTGACCCACCGGGGGAGCCGACTGGCCATCCAGACCAAGGCTTTCTTCTCGGCGGCATTGAGGATAGATGTCTGTATGCGAACTGCTTGTTTCTGATTCTCCATTCTATTATAAATTCTTTTTTAACACATCAAAGATAATAACAATATTTCAAAAACCCCGCAAAGTTCATAAAAATATACTAACTTTGCGCCATTATACAATGATTTTATGGCAGAGAAAATAATACTTACAGGAGACCGTCCGACCGGACGGCTCCATATCGGGCACTATGTCGGTTCCTTACGCCGCCGGGTGCAGCTTCAGAATGAGGGGGGATACAAGGATATGTTCGTGTTCATCGCGGACGCCCAGGCGCTCACGGATAACTTCGACAATCCCGAAAAAGTGCGGCAGAACGTCGTAGAGGTCGCCCTGGACTACCTGGCCGTCGGCCTGGACCCGAGCAAAGTGACCCTGTTCATCCAGAGCCAGATTCCGGAGCTGGCCGAGCTCAGCTTCTATTTCATGAACCTGGTGACGGTCGCCCGGCTGCAGCGCAACCCCACCGTCAAGACCGAAATCAAGATGCGCGGTTTCGGGGAGGATGACGCCGTTTTCGGCAGCGGCCTTCCCGTGGGTTTCTTCACCTATCCGATTTCCCAGGCGGCGGACATCACCCTGTTCAAGGCCACGACGGTCCCGGTCGGCGCCGACCAGAAGCCGATGCTGGAGCAGACGGTGGAAATCGTCCGCAAGTTCAACAGCATCTACGGCGACACCCTGGTGGAGCCGGAAATCGTGCTGCCGCCCAATGCGGCCAGCCAGCGCCTGCCCGGTACGGACGGCAAGGCCAAGATGAGCAAGTCCCTGGGCAACTGCATCTACCTGGGCGAGACCGCCGATGAAATGCACAAGAAGGTCATGTCCATGTACACCGACCCGCAGCACATCAATGTCGCCGACCCCGGCCATGTCGAAGGGAACGCCGTCTTTACCTACCTGGACGCCTTCTGCCGGGACGAGCACTTCGGCCGTTACTGGCCGGATTATGCCAACCTGGACGAGCTCAAGGCCCATTACCAGTGCGGCGGTCTGGGCGATGTGAAATGCAAGAAATTCCTGGAAAAGATCCTCAATGAGGAGCTGGAGCCGATCCGCGCCCGCCGCAAGGAATGGGAGAAGGATATTCCGGCCATCTATGAGATTCTCCGCAAGGGTGTCGAGCACGCCCGCGAAGTCGGGGCGCAGACCATGGACGAAGTCCGCAGCGCCATGAAAATCAATTATTTCCAGGATAAAGCCCTGATCGAAGAGCAGGTGCGGAAGTACAGCCTGTAGCCTGTCATGGAAGACCTGTTGGAAAAGCATGGCATCCGGCCTACGCCGAATCGTCTGCTGGTCGCCAGGGCGCTGGAAGGCGGCGGTCGCCCCATGTCGATGACCGAGCTGGAAGCGCAGCTGGATACGGTCGATAAGTCCGGGATTTTCCGGACCTTGTCCCTGTTCAAGGAAAAGCATTTGGTCCATGTCCTGGAGGACGGCGGCGAGGGTGTCCGCTACGAACTGTGCCATAGCCACGACCATGATCATGACGACGACCTGCATGTCCATTTCTTCTGCGAGCGTTGCCACCGGACCTTCTGCCTGGAAGAGATTCCCGTCCCGCAGGTCCGTACGCCGGAGGGATTCCGCGTCCATACGGTCAATTATATGCTGAAAGGTATCTGCCCCGACTGCGGGGATGAGGCCCGGCGCCGGTTGGCCTAGGATCGGTCAAGGATTCGTGATGGCGCTGGCTACCAGATAAGCGGTCGTCCAGGCCGCCTGCAGGTTGAAACCGCCCGTAATGGCGTCGATATCCAGAATTTCCCCGGCAAAATACAAGCCGGGGTATTTTTTGCATGCCAGCGTGGCCGGATGCACGGCGGACAGGGAAACGCCCCCGCAGGTCACGAATTCCTCCTTGAAAGGACTCTTGCCGGCGATGGGATAGACATCATGGATCAGCCTGTCCGTCAAGCGGTTCAGTACATTTTTCCCCACCGATTCGCAGCGCAGCTCCGCCGGCACGCCGCTGCGCTCCAGCAGGAAGGTCCAGAGCCGGGCCGTCAGCCCGTCGGGATGGACGGAAGAAAGGAGCTTGCGCGGCTGGGCGGCGATCCGCTCGGCGAGAAGGGCGCGGACCTGCTGCTCATTGGCTTGCAGCCAGTTGACGACGAGGTCGGCCCGATAGCCGGACTCCGCCAGGAAGCGGGCGGCATAGGAGGAGAGCTTCAGCACGGCAGGACCGCTGACGCCCCAGTCCGTGACCAGCAGGGGGCCTTCCGCCCGGTACGGCGTCCCCTGGAGACTGACGGAAGCCTGCGCCACCGTTCCGGCCAAAGACCGGAGCGGCCCTTCGATAAGAAAGGTGAACAGCGACGGAACAGGGGCTTCCCAAGGCAGGTCCAGGCCCTCCAGCAGGGTTGGGTGCAGGGGAGCACCGCCGGTGGTAACGACCACGGCGTCAAAGCTTTCCCGGGCGCCGTTTTCCAGGACGACGTCTCCGGGCGGGAGGATTTTGCGCACCCGGCAGCCCGTGCGGATGACGGCCCCGTCGAGGGCCCGGAGCAGGGTCCGGACGATTTCCATGGCATCCTGTGAGGCCGGGAACCAGCAGTGGTCTTCCTGGAGGACCAGCTGGACGCCATGCCGCTCAAACCAGCGGCAGGTATCCTCCTGGCTGAAGACCTTCAGGGCCCGTTTCATCAGCTTCTCACCCCGGGGATAGGCCTCGGCCAGGGAACGGATGCCGGCGAAGGAATTGGTCAGGTTGCAGCGCCCGCCGCCGGTGACGGCCACTTTGGCCAGGGGCTTCGTATGGGCTTCAAACAGGGTGATATCGGCCGACGGGAGCATTTCCCGGAGCACCGCCCCGCAGAACGCTCCCGCCGCGCCGCAACCGATGATAGCGATCCGCATCAGGCCTGGGGTGTATCTTTGATGTGGACGTCCCGCTGCGGGAACGGGATCTCGATGCCGTTCTCATTCAGCATGTTGTAGATGATTTCCCGGGCGTCCGCCGCATACTGGTAGCGCTCGGCCACGGTGACGAACTGGGTGACGACCAGGTCCACCGAACTGTCGCCGAAGTTGTTGAGCCGCACGGTGATGCCGCGTTTGCTGTCCACGATTTCCCGTCCATATTTATCCCGCGTGCAGAGCTTCTTGAGGGCCTCCAGGATCAGCTCCCGGACCCGCTGGACATCGCTGCCGTATTTGATGCCGACCGTCACCTGGACCATCTCGTAGGCATTGTTCCGGGTCAGGTTCTTGAAGTTCTTGGCAAAGAGCGAGCTGTTCGGGAAGGCGATGATGGAGCCGTCGGTCGCGGCGATCTGGGTACTCTGGTAGCTCATCGAATCCACCGCGCCGCGGATGCCGTCGCATTCGATGATATCGCCCACGCGCAGACGTCCGGACATCAGCTGCATACCGTAGAAGAAGTTGTTCAGGACATCCTTCATAGCAAAACCGATACCGGTCGCCAGACCCGTCGATACGATGGTGATGGCCGTGGCCGGAATCTTCAGCATGATGAAGATGATGACGATGTAGGAGCCCCAGGTCATCAGGGTGATGATGTTGTCGGCCAGGGTGAAATTGATTTCGCTTTCGTCGAAGAGGCTGTCATCCTGGATTTTCGAGGCGGCAGCCCGGGTCCGCCAGACCCGGTAGAAGGACTTGGCGGCATAATTGAGGTAGCGGAAGACGAAGAACATCGTCACGACGAGGATGATCTTGAGCATGGACAGGTCGATGACCTTGTCGATGCTGAGGAAAGACTTGTCGAAATAGTCCATCGCGACGGCGGACAGGTCGAAGACATCGCCGGCCATGAAGACGCACATGGGGATGGACCAGGTGATCAGGATCGGCACCAGGGCCATCTGGCAGAGGTCATAGAGCCAGGAGACCTCGATATACGCGCCCTTGTTCTTGAAAGAGAGGCGGAAGTTTTCCTTCTTGTAGGCCCGTTTGCGGGCCTTGATATGTCCCTCGTAATACCGGGAAATCAGGTCCGAAATCGCGGTGAAGGTCTGGAGCAGGGTCAGCTGGAAGGTCCACCAGATGACCACGAGCAGGGCGATCATCACAAAGCCGGACAGCGACACGACGGTGGAAGCCACCACGATGACCAGCGAAATCCACAGGTAGGCCCTGTCGCTGGCCGGCAGCAGGCGCTTACCGTCGGGCCCTTTGCGGGTCACCTTGCGGTTCTCGAAGAACTGCCAGAGACCGACCAGCACCAGGATGGGCGGGAAAATGAGGTTGATCAGGCTGTTCGGGATGAAGATGATGCGGAAGGTGATGATGACCAGGCAAAGCACGATCACCGGGAGATACCCGCGGATGGCATATTGGGCCGACTTGCCGGACATCCGGATCAGCACGGAGGTGAAGATGGCCGCCGCCAGCCAGGCGAATTCGGCCACCAGCGGCATGGCCATGCCGACGAAATTGTTCTCCGACAGGATGTCCACGGTCATGATGACCAGGGCGAAAATCACCAGCCCGGCCAGGACGATCATCAGGAACTCCCGGCCTTCATACCAATTCTCGCGGAAGGCGCGGGAACGCCGGGCCAGGCCGCGCACCAGCAGGTTGCTCAAGGCCGTGGCCAGCAGGATGACCAGCAGGATGGAACCGAGGAAGCCAATGACCATGGGACCGCGCCATTCGCTGGTGATGGAAAGCTTCTGGGAGGTCGTGCCGTACTTGTCCCGGCAGTCGCCGAGGGCCTGGCGCACGAAACGCGGCAGGTTGCGCAGGATGAGGGGATAGGCGGTCTGCCCGTTGATGAAAATGTTCTTCTGCACCTGGCTGTAACGGGACAGGGCATAATTGTAGGCTTCCCGCAGGTGGCTGTCCGTCTCCTGATAATAGGTATAATCTTCGTCGATGCGGAACAGGCTTTCCCAATACAGGTCCAGGATCTGGTTGGCATAATACAGACAGCTGTCACGGACGGCCTGGGCATGGGGATCAAGCAGCGAGATGCCTTCTTCCTCTTCCATGAAAGAGGGGAGGGACATCAAGATGCTGTCATTGACCATGACGGAGTCTGCCGGGGGGATGGTCAGCAGCGTGTCGCCGTCTTCCTCAGGAGACTCGGCGGCCTGGGGCTCTTCTTCCTTGGGAATGTTCAGCTCGGCCTCTTCGCTGGGGATCTCCCGCTTGTCCTTGATGGCCGGCGGCAGATTCTTCAGGGACATGACCAGTTTGTCATAGCGGTCGATTTCGATCTCCAGGTTGTTGACAATCTCGTTGTACGGGGTTTTGTTGTCCGCGGAGAATTTCAGGTATTGGTTGGTCACTTCGTCCAGCGCATAGGTCAGGTCGAAGGTGAAATCCTGCTTCTGGGAATACAGCATCAAGGACAGCTCATTGCAGTTTTCAATCAGCTTGACCAGCTTCTGGTGCTGTTTTTTCTCAAAGGCCTCCATGCCCGCCGAGCGCTGAAGCAACTGGTTGTAGGCGTTGATGAGCTCATAGTGGAGCACATCCAGCATTTTGGGCAAATCACTCTCTTTGAAAACGGCCCACAAGGGAGCCAGGGAAAGCAAGGCCGCCACCACGGCGGCATATATCCGTTTCTTTTTCATCCGTAGCCAAATTTTTACAAATATATTAAAAAGCGCCGGTAATTTGGTGATTTTTTTGTAATTTTGTCATGATGGCGGAACCATAGACCGCCAGGACTGACCATGTATAAACGCATATTGTTGCTTCTTACCGTCTTCCTGTCTGCGATGTCCGTCCGGGCTTCGGGCTATACGGTCGTTTTCATGGGAGACTCCATCACCGAACTGTGGCGGACGTATCACAACGATGTCTTCTTCCAGCCCAACGACTATCTGGGCAAGGG
>JAFUWX010000022.1 GCA_017471025.1 Bacteroidales bacterium | reverse complement strand
TTACGATGAGTTGGATAAGCAGCGGATTCCTGCCTGCGAAATGGGCACTGATGACACCCAGCGCCGGGGCGATGGCGGCACCCGCCATGACGGTAAGCAAACTGATGGAGAGAATGGTATACAGCAATCTCTTTTTCATAATAAACGGTTTAAAATACAATGGAGATTGCAGCTCTACCAAGCTGCGAAAAGAGCCTTTTCGCGGTGCAAAGGTAGCAATTTTTTACAAAAGATTCACCCCGGCAGTCCGTAACTCGACTGTCGGGGTGTAATCATTTCGATAAACGGGGAATTTACTTGACTATTATTCGTCCTTTTTGCTTGGGCGAAAAACAATGAATGCCATTTGAATGATTGAGATGACGATGGAAATAGCCGTTAAAACAAGAGTGTGATTCCACGGGAAGTGGAGCACTAATGAAGCAAGCAGCCATGCAATGATGCTTACAACAAGAAAGGTAAGCATTCCTTTTAGTTCCTTTTTCTGCCCGATAGAGAGTTTCATAACATCAATTTCGATTTATCGGACGAAATTTACGCATTCTCCATGAAATATCAATAAAGCTCCGACAACAAATGCGATGCTGCCGGAGCTTGTTTGTGCCAATAAATCAGAATTTGGTTAAAAGCGATAACCGATACCGAGGGAGACAAAGTAGTTGGTGAGCCAGGGGTTGATGTCTGTGGGCTCTCCCAGCTGCACGAACGAGTAATCGAACTCGGAAGGGCAGAGTGCGATTGTCGGACTGAGGACAAATTCCAGATGCTTACCGCATTTGACGATCCAATTCAGGCTTGCGTTTAAATATGGAATCACTTTATCTTTGCCGGCGAAACTATCGTCAAAGATGTCGTGATACCCAAGACCGATGCCGGCACCCGGTCTGAGCAGGACGATATCTTTAATGACAGGAAGCCTATAATAAATCATGACATCAGCCTTATAGATATTCTGGTCGATGGTGTTTCTGTATGGACTTTTTCCGGTTCCGTCCCATTCGTATGTAATTGGATTGCCGAGGAAATAGGTTCCGCTCAATCTTGAGCCCCAGTACCAGTTCCCATTGATTTGACGGTTATACTCCAATCCTATATAAGCCCCTATATTGTTGTGGGACCCAAAATATGAGCCTCCGTTCAGATATACTATGGACTCCCTACTATTCTGTGCATAAAGAAAAGCTGAACAGAGCACAGCGAAGAGAGACGCAACTATTCTTTTCATATCTGCCATATAAATTCCGATTTATCTCACTGCAAATCTACAAAAAAATCTGCACAAGATCGGTCTGTTTGGCCATAATCCCTGGCACGAAAAGATAGGTTTATCTGGAAATAGGAGATAATCAGCCCCGTTCAAGGGGACGGGTGCATGATGTGATGCCGGGAAGTGCCGGATGGGCAGGGGCCTTCGGACGGCGTAGCCGCCCGTGGCTTCGTGAACGGGAGGGGCCCGCCGCATACCGGGGCCCCGGCAATCCTTGATTGACGGAGTGGTATGCGGTGGGAGGGATAGCACCGAAGGTGCGTACCGGTCCGAAGACCCCTGCCCGGAGGCCGTACCGGCATCGAAAAAACTATCGGCGCGCGCCGGGCAGGGGCAGGTCTAACTCAGATTTCCTCCCCGCGCAGAAGGACATGGGCGAGGAAGGGAGTCTGGTAGTGGTAGGGGATGGCGGTGAGTGAGGGGAGCGGGCGGGTGATGAGCAGGTTGGCCAGCTTGCCGCGGGTGATGGACCCCACCTGGTCCTCCACCCCCATGGCGCAGGCCCCGTTCAGGGTGACGGCGTTGAACGCCTGCACCGGCGTCAGCCGCATCTTGATGCAGCCGAGGGCCATCACAAAACGCATGTCGCCGGAAGGGGAAGAACCGGGGTTATAATCCGAAGCCAAGGCCAGCGGCAGCCCCGCCGCGATATAATCCTTCGCCCGCCCGTAAGGCATATTCAGGAAGAAAGACGCGCCCGGCAGCATCACAGGCATCGTGTCGGTGCCGCGCAGCGCCTCGATCTCCGCATCCGTCGTCCGCTCCAGGTGGTCCACCGACAAGGCCCGGTGCGAAACGCCCACCTGCACGCCGCCGCTCACCGCCAGCTCGTTGGCATGGATCTTCGGCCGCAGGCCATAGCGTGCGCCCGCCTCCAGGATGCGGGCCGTCTCCTCCGGGGTAAAGAAACCCTCGTCGCAGAAAACGTCCACGAAATCCGCCAGCGGAGCGGCCAGGGGCATCATCTCCCGGCAGACCAGCTCGACATACGCCGCCTGGGTATAGCCCCGCCCGACGGCATGGGCCCCCAGGAAAGTACTCCGCACCAGCGCCGGGGCCTCCTTCTTCAGATGGTCGATCACCTCCAGGCTTTTCAGCTCGCCCTCGGTCGAAAGCCCGTATCCGCTCTTGATCTCGATGGCCCCCGTCCCTTTGGAGATGACTTCGTCCAGCCGGGAACGGGCCTGCCGCAGCAGCTCCTGCCCGTCCGTGCGGGCGAGCAGGTCCGCCGAGTTGAGGATGCCGCCGCCCCGGCGGGCAATCTCCTCATAAGACAGTCCATTGATCTTGTCCAGGAATTCACCTTCGCGGCTGCCGGCATACACGATGTGGGTATGGCTGTCGCAGAATGCCGGCAGGACCATGCCCCCGGCAGCGTCGATAACCTCCTGGGCCTCAGGCGCTTTCCCTGAACCGAAGTCCGCGATGCGCCCGTCCTCGACAAGCAGCCAGGCGTCCTGCAGGACGCCGGTACGGTCCATCTGGCTGCCGGCCAGGCGACGGACCCCTTCCGGCTGGATGCCGACGAGCTCCCGGATATGGACGATGACCTTTCGCATGGATTATCGGATATATTGTTCGTTCCGCAGGAATTCAATCGATTTCTCGATCAGCGGATGCATATAGCTGTCGTTGTCGATGAACGGAACCGTCTTGCGGTAATCGGTCCAGATCCGCTCGATGGCCGGGGAAGACTTCGCCGGGCGGCGGAACTCCAGGGCCTGGGCGGCGTTGAACAGTTCGATGGCCAGGACCCTTTCGGTGTTATCGACCACGCGGACCAGCTTCGTTGCGGCGTTCGCGCCCATGCTCACATGGTCCTCCTGACCCTGGGAAGAGTCGATCGAGTCGCAGGAAGCCGGCCAGCAGAGGCCTTTGTTCTGGCTCACGATGGAAGCCGCCGTATATTGCGGAATCATGAAGCCGCTGTTCAGTCCGGGCTTGGCTACCAGGAACTTAGGCAGGTCGCGCTGGCCATGGATCAACCGATAGACCCGGCGCTCCGAGATGCTGGCCAGCTCCGACATGGCGATGGCCAGGGTGTCCATCGGGATGGCGATCGGCTCGCCGTGGAAATTGCCGGCGGAGATGATCATGTCCTCGTCCGGGAAGATGTTCGGGTTGTCCGTCGCGCTGTTGATTTCCCGTTCAATGACGGATTCGACATATTCGATGTTGTCCTTGACGGCGCCGTGTACCTGCGGGATACAGCGGAAGGAATACGGGTCCTGCACATGCTCCTTCGGCCGGCGGATCAGCTCGCTGCCTTCCAGCAGGGCCATGAAACGCTTGGCCGTCTCGATCTGCCCCTTGTGCGGGCGCAGCTGGTGGGTCAGCGGCAGGAAAGGCTCGATGCGGCCGTCGTAGGCGTCCAGGGACATCGCCGCGATGCGGTCCGCCCACTTGGACAGGCGGATGTTCTTGAGGATGGACCAGACCGCATGCGCGGACATGAACTGGGTCCCGTTCAGCAGGGCCAGGCCTTCCTTCGACTGCAGGCGGATCGGCTCCCAGCCCAGCTCGGCCCATACGTCGGCGCTGGGCCGTACCTTTCCCTTGTAAAGCACTTCGCCCAGCCCGATGAGCGGCAGGGACATGTGGGCCAGGGGACAGAGGTCGCCGGAAGCACCCAGGGAGCCCTGCTGGTACACCACCGGCAGCACGTCGTTGTTGAACATGTCGATAAGGCGCTGCACGGTGATCAGCTGGGCGCCGGAATGGCCATAGGCCAGGGACTGCGCCTTGAGCAGCAGCATGATCTTGACAATTTCCGGACGGACCGTCTCGCCGGCGCCGCAGGCATGGGACATGACCAGGTTGTGCTGCAACTGGGACAGGTCCTCCGGGGGAATGGTTACGTTGTACAAGGAGCCGAAACCGGTCGTGATGCCGTAGAGCGGGCGGTCGATGTCGCTGGTTTTTTCGTCCAGGTAACGGCGGCATTTGATGATGGCCGCGGTCGATTCCAGGGACAGCTCCAGGATCGCCTTCTTGTCTATGATCTCTTTGATTTTCTCCAGGGAAAAGTGTGCGCTCGAGATGGTATAAGTCATTTCAGTATATCTTTAATTAATTGTGTATCAGCAATATTCGGGATGGTTACACGGAGTCCCGGGGTCCGTTTCATTTCGCGCTGGATGGCATGCAGGGCCCCTTCGTTGCGGGCCCATCCGCGGCGGGATATCCCATTGTTGACATCCCAGAACAACATTTCGTGGATATGGCGGGCTGCATCGTCGCTCCCGTCGATGACCATGCCGAAGCCGCCGTTGATGACTTCGCCCCAGCCGACGCCGCCACCGTTGTGGATGGAGACCCAGGTCGCCCCGCGGAAAGCGTCGCCGATGACGTTCTGGATGGCCATGTCCGCCGTAAACTGCGAGCCGTCATAGATGTTGGAAGTCTCGCGGAAAGGGGAGTCGGTGCCGGAGACGTCGTGGTGGTCGCGGCCCAGGACGATGGGCGCGGTGATTTCGCCTTTACGGATGGCTTCGTTGAAGGCCAGGGCGATTTTCGTCCGGCCCTCGCAGTCGGCATACAGGATACGGGCCTGGGAGCCGACGACCAGGTGGTTGCGGCCGGCTTCCTCGATCCAGTGGATGTTGTCCTGCATCTGGCCCTGGATCTCTTCCGGCGCCTCCCGGGCGATTTCGCCCAGCACCTGGACGGCGAGGGCGTCGGTCCGGGCGAGGTCCTCCGGCTTTTCGGACAGGCAGACCCAGCGGAAGGGGCCGAAGCCATAGTCGAAATACAGGGGGCCCATGATATCCTGCACATAGGAAGGATAGCGGAAACGGCCGTCCGGGAGCAGGATGTCCGCGCCCGCGCGGGAGCTTTCCAGGAGGAAGGCGTTGCCGTAGTCAAAGAAATACATACCCTTGGCACTCAGGCGGTTGATGGCGGCGACATGGCGGCGCAGCGAGGCCTGGACCGCCGCTTTGAAGCGCTCCGGCTCCGCGGCCATCATCTGCTGGGATGCTTCGAGGGAATACCCGACCGGGTAATAGCCGCCCGCCCAAGGATTGTGCAGGGAAGTCTGGTCGGAGCCCAGGTCCACGCGGATGTCCTCTTCGGCGAGGCGTTCCCACAGATCGACGACATTGCCGACATAGGCCAGGGAGACGACTTCCTTCCCGGACACGGCCTTGCGGATGCGCGGAATCAGCTCGTCCAGGTTGTCATGGAGTTCATCCACCCAGCCCTGCTCGAAGCGTTTGCGGGCGGCGAGGGGATTGATTTCGGCCGTCACGCTCACCACGCCGGCGATGTTGCCGGCCTTGGGCTGCGCACCGGACATGCCGCCCAGGCCCGCGGTCACGAAGAGCAGGCCCTTCATGTTCTCGTTGGTCCCGGCTATGCCTCTGGCTTTCAGTTGTTTGCGGGCTGCGTTCATGACGGTGATCGTCGTACCGTGTACGATGCCCTGCGGGCCGATATACATATAGGACCCGGCCGTCATCTGTCCGTATTGCGACACGCCCAGGGCGTTGAAACGCTCCCAATGGTCCTGGGAGGAATAGTTCGGAATCACCATGCCGTTCGTCACCACCACGCGCGGAGCGTCCTTGTGGCTGGGGAACAGGCCCATCGGATGGCCGGAATACATGGCCAGGGTCTGCTCGTCGGTCATCGTGGCGAGGTATTGCATGGTCAGGCGGTACTGCGCCCAGTTCTGGAAAATGGCGCCGTTGCCGCCATAGATGATCAGTTCGTGCGGATGCTGGGCCACACGCGGGTCCAGGTTGTTCTGGATCATGGCCATGATGGCGGCCGCCTGCCGGCTGCGGGCGGGGTATTCGTCGATCGGACGGGCATACATGGCGTAGTCCGGGCGGAAACGGTACATGTAGATCCGGCCGTAGTCATTCAGTTCGCGGGCGAATTCCGGGGCCAGCACGGCATGGTGCTTCGGCGGGAAATAGCGCAGGGCGTTGCGCAGGGCCAGTTCCTTCTCCGCCGGGGTCAGGATGTCCTTGCGCCGCGGGGCGTGGTTGATCGAAGGGTCATAGGGCTTCGGCTCCGGGAGTTGCTCCGGGATGCCCATGAGGATTTCTTCCTGGAAAGTCATAGTGCGATGTTTCGGTTTACGGTCAGCAGAATATCTTCTTGCAGGGCAAGTGCCTGGGCGACAATTTCTTGTGCGCGGTCAAGCAGCGGTTGCGCGACCGACTTGTCCTGCAGTCCGGCCGCGTTGATGCGGACGTTGAGCTCGGCTCCCCGGATGGCGGCGACGGCGGCCAGGGCGGCTACGCCGGCATCGGAAGCCGAGGCGGGATTGCCTTTCTCGGCCATCTGTTTGGCCAGCGGGAGGGCGCGCAGGGCGGCTTCCATCGTCCGCAGGGGCACCTGGGCGGCATAGAGCGTGGCGGCCTCCAGGGCTTCGGCCCGGGCAGCCTTCTCCTCGGGCGTTCCATTCGGCATGGCGAAGACGTCCATGATGCGGTTGAAGGCGGCCGTATCTTCATCGACAAGGGCGAGCAGCTGGGCCATCACGTCCTGTCCGGCATCGGCTACGTCGGAGAATTCCTGCCAGCGGTCGTCCCAACCGCGCTTGTGCGCGGAGAGGTTCGCGACCATCGTGGCCAGGGCGGCGCCGAGGGCTCCCATATAGGCCGAAATGGAACCGCCGCCGGGGGCTGCGGATTCAGAGGCCGTCTCCTGGGCGAAGCCCTTGACAGTCATCCGGATCAGCCGCTCTTTCAGGGCCGTTTCCGCCTCGTCTTCCATCAGGTATTCGATGACTTTCTCGCGGGGCTCGAAAGGCTTGAGGTCATCCAGGGACATGGACTTGACGGCCATCCGGATGATTTCCTCCTCCCCGATACCCGTGGAGCGCTGCTGCTTGGCCAGGAAATACCGGCCGGCGTCGAGCAGCACCTGTTTCGGCACGAGGCCGACGATTTCCGCACCGGTCACGCGCAGTCCGCGGGCGGCCGCCGCCCGGCAGACCTCCTCGAAAGCTACGTGGAGCGGCGTGGCGGTGATGTCCGTGATGTTCATCGACACCTGGGCGATGCCGTATTCGTCGATGTACCAGCCGATGGCCTTGCAGCCTTTCAGGGTGCCGGGGATCCACAGCTCCTTGCCGTTCTCGTCTTTGAGCACCTTGCCGGTCAGGGAACCGCCTTCGCGGGCCTTCCGCCCCTTTTCACGCACGTCGAAGGCCACGGCCATCGCGCGGCGGGTAGAGGTCGTATTGAGGTTGAAGTTTACGGCTATCAAGAAGTTGCGGGCGCCGACGTTGGTGGCGCCTGCCCGGGCGACCGTGTCGTTATAGGTCGCCGGTCCGAAATCGGGTCTGCGGGCCGGATCCGCGATTTTCTCCGGCAGGGCCTCGTATTCTCCGGCGCGGCAGACCGCGAGGTTCTTCCGCTCCGGGGTGAAGGCGGCCGCTTCGTAGCAGTAGCAGGGGATGCCCAGCTCCTGGTAGATCTTCTCGGCCAGGCTGCGCGCGAGGGTGGCGCATTCCTCCAGCGTAATGCCGGATACGGGGATCAGCGGAAGCACGTCACAGGCCCCCGAGCGGGGGTGCGCCCCGTGATGCTGGCGCATGTCGATGAGTTCCT
Organism: Bacteroidales bacterium; assembly: GCA_017471025.1. Taxonomy (GTDB): domain Bacteria; phylum Bacteroidota; class Bacteroidia; order Bacteroidales; family UBA932; genus Cryptobacteroides. The sequence goes on along the minus strand of JAFUWX010000022.1, from coordinate 9,305 downwards.
GGGCTTTGCGCACGCCGGCCATTGCGGCGGTGCAGACGGCTTCGGGTTCGCCGACAAAAGTAACGACAGTCCGGTTGGTCGCTTCGCCCGGATCGACGTCCAGGACTTTCACGTCCGAAGCCCCGGCGATGGCGGCAGTGATCGCGTCAATGACGGCCTTGTCCCTGCCTTCGCTGAAGTTCGGTACGCACTCGATGATTTGTTTCATGGTCAAATGTGGTTGTTCTTTCAGGACGGGTATCCCGTGATTAAAAATCCTCGCTAATTTACAGAATAATCAGATACAAAACAACAAAACCGCCACAAATCGTGACGGTTTTGAAGGAAAATCGGGCGGATTACTGTGAATAGCAGTGTTCCGTGACATCGGCCCCGATGTCGGCGCGCCGCAGGACATGGGTTTCCCCGCCGGCGGACAGTTCCAGCCGTTCGTTGTCCAGGCTGACGGTATATTGTGCCGCCCAGGGCGTCCCGTCCATGTAGCTGCCGGACAAGGTGTTTCCGTCCAGGGACCAGGTCCCCCAGAAGTGCTCGTACTGGACCGTGGACTCGGAACGTTGCCACAGGTCGAAGGTCTTTTTTTCTCCCAGGCGGAGCCACACGCTCAGGCCGGAAGGGGAGACGCCGTCCACCGAGACCAGCTCCCAGTCGCCGAGAATGTTCTCTTCCCGGACAGTGTCGGTCGGATCGGGAGCGGGCTGCTCCGGCTGTTTGTTGCAGCCCAGGAGCAAGGCGCCCAGCATCAGGATGGCAAGGATCTTTTTCATAACCAACCTCCGCTTTTACTGGTGTTCGTACGGGAAATCAGGGAAAGGGTCCGGGCGAATTCCTTGCCTCCGGCGGCATCTTCGCTGCCCAGCGTAGGGCCGCCCGCAACCGCCCGCAGGGTCAGCCGGCCGCAGCCGGTCTTGGTGCAGGTGAGCTTGAGCAGGCCGTTTTCCACGACCGGGGTGCCTTCGATTCCCAGGGCTTCCCGGTCTGCGGCGGGGATGTCTATGCCCAGCCAGGTCAGCACGGGAGCGTCGTCGCCGAACCATTCGCGCAGGTCCACGGCGGCCTCCTGCCCCTTGGGTACCATCACGAAGGGAGTCCCCTCGATGTTCATCAGGACCTTCCAGGCATCGATGATGCCGGTTCCCATCTTGTCTTTGTAATCCGCGAGGTTCATCGTGACCGTCTCCGCCGTCTTGACGCCCGTCAGCCGGCTGTCCAGTTCATGGACGGAGGACAGGATCAGGGATTCGAATTCGCTGCGGGTGAAGTGACGGCCGAGTTTCTTGGCATAGGACAGGCCCAGGGCCACGATGCCGGAAACGACGGGCGTCGCCATGGACGTGCCGTGCATATAGCCATAGTCCTGGTGGTCCGGATCGGATTCGCTGGGCACGGTGGAAAGCATCGTGATGCCGCCGATTTTGTTGTCGCCGCCGGGGGAGGCGATTGTCACGCCGGGGCCGTAGTTGGTGTACCAGCCGGGCAGGCCGTCCTGTCCCACGGCGCTGACGCAGATAAACTCGCGGTATGCCCCCGGGTAGGAGGCCATCGGCGCATGGTTGTTGCCGGCCGAAAAGACCACGATGTTGCCGTCCGTCACGCCGCTGTTGGCGTTGGCCGGGTCCCGGAAATAATCCAGGGCATCCTTCTCCACGGTCTGGACATCCGTCCAGGCGCGGTCGTTGCTGAAGCGTCCGGAATTCTCGCCGAAGGAGCACTGGAGTACGCTGGCGCCGTTGTCGGCCGCGTATTTGATGGCCTTGGCGTAGGCGGTGATGTTGTCCTGTTTCCCGGCCGAGAAAATCTGGCAGGACATCAGCCGCACCCCGTCGCCCTGGCCGGAGCCGCCGGCGATGGAACTGACGCCGATGCCGTTGTTGTTGACCGCCGCCACCAGGCCGGCCACATGGGTGGCATGCCCTTCGTCGCCGGACTTGCCCCAGGACACCGGACCGTCGGCCATGAAGTTATATCCATGGAAATCATCGATATACCCGTTTTCGTCGTCGTCGATGCCGTTGCCATCGACCTCCAGCGTATTGCACCACATGTTGTTGGCCAGGTCGGGGTGGGTGTATTTGACCCCTTCATCGACGATGGCCACGATGATGGACGGGTCTCCCGCCGTCAGCCGCCAGGCATCCCGGGCACTCACGTCCATCCCTTCCACGTTGGTCGGGCCATAGAGGTTCTTGTTGCCGTTGTTGTAGAGGAACCACTGGTTGCGGAAGAGCGGGTCGTTGAAGCTGACCGGGTCGCCGGCCTTGGTCTGGAGGATATCCAGGCCCGTATCCGGAACGAAGGGCCGCTCCAGGGCGACGCCGAACTGGAAACGCTCCACGACGGCGTCCGCCTCCAGGACCCGGGCTACGGACAGCAGGCTCTCCTGGGGGGGAACCTGCACGGCGTACCAGCGGTCCAGGCCGTATTTCCGCTCCACCTCTTCTTTGCCGTGCACGGCGGGGAAGACGCGTTGGACGGCGTGGTCTGCGGCCACGGCCAGGCTGCCGGGCCGGGCGCCCGGGGCGAGCTTGACGAGCAGGCCGCCCGGAAGCGCACCCTCGGCGGAATTGGCCGCCTTGGTCAGCAGGAGCGGCTGCTCAGCAGAAGGTCCTTCCGCCTCCCTCGTACAGGCGAGGGAAAGCGTCAGGACCAACAATAAAGTAGATATCAGTCGTTTATGCATAGCGCCTATTCATCGTCGTCACGCATGCTGAAACCATTGAGGGCGAAGATGATGGCCTTGGTTCCGGCTTCACCATCCACCTTGAAGGTAATGACCTCGTCCGCTACGGTCGCGTCCGCGGAAGTGTAGGCCTTGCACCAGTTGTACCGGTACCAGTCGCCGTCACCGCTGACGATGAAGTTCAGGTTGTCCTTGGCGGCGCTGTCGTTGGCGCGGATGGTGAACGGGTTGGGGCCGGAGCTCTTGTAGCTCTCGCCGTAGTAGGAAGAGTCGGTCTCCTTCGTCAGGATGTCCTTGCCGGAGCTTCTGGACAGGGTGATGGACGGGGTACCGTTCACGCCGACGGCGAAGAACTTGATGCCCTTCTTGCCGGCAGGCATGGTGATGTAGCCCTCGCCGCCGGCTTCGATGATGAAGCCCTTGGAGGCCGTGGTGTAGTTGATGACCAGGTCGGCGACTTCCGCCTTGTCTCCGGCGCTGATGGCTGAAATGTGGTTCCAGACATTGTAGCGCAGTTCCTTGGTGGGCGGGACGCCCGGGAAGATGATGACGCCTTCGATGCCGTCCACCAGGTCGTCCGGCACGCTGTCGCCTTCGCCGATGGTGATCATCGTCAGCTTGGAACCCTTGGCATAGACCTTCTGGAGGACGCCGGCCGCCGCAGCGGCGGTGAGGTTCAGCTGGGTGACGCCGGTATTGCGGATGTCTATGATTTCGAGGGCCTTGGCAGAGCTCAGGTTGATCGTGCCGGCGATCTTCGTGCCCGCGATGTTCAGGTACTTCACGTTGGTGAGGCTGGCGGTACCGCTGAGCGAACTGGCGCCCGTGTTGCTCATGTCCAGGTATTCGAGCTTGTCCATCAGGTACGGGGAGAAGCTCAGCGAAGCGTTGCCGGAGACATCCACCCACTTGATGTTGTTGTAAGGGATCTGGCTATAGCCCACGGAACCGGAAATCTGGTTGTCGGACAGGTTGACGCGCTCGATGTGCGTGGCATCCTTGAGGTTGATGCTCGTCAGGGCGTTGCCGCTGAGGTCGAGGTCGGTCAGGGCCGGGAAGGAAGTCGCGGTGAAGGAGGTGAGCTTGTTGCCGGAGAGGTTCAGGACCTCCAGCGGGAAGTTCTCCAGGCCGTCGATGTTGTACAGGGCCATGTCGGAGAGGTTGAGCTCGGTGACGGTGGCGGCTTCGGCAGCATCCAGCTTGCCGTCGGCGTCGGCGTCGTACTTGCCCAGGATGTATTTGCGGACATAGCTGTCGGCCACGAGGGCGGCGTAGTCGTCAATGACGACCTCGGTCCCCTTGACCCACACGACGTTGACGCTCAGGTAGGTCTCGTCTTCCTGCCAGTTGCCGCTGGGATAGCTGAAGGAGCCCACGCGGCCGCGGACATAGTCCGTGTCGCAGAAGCGGATTTCCTGCAGGACGGTGCTGCTCATCATCGTGAAGCTGTTGAGGCGTTCGGCGGTGGAGACATCCACCTTCTTCACCTTCGTATTGCTCATGTTGAAGGAGGTCAGCAGCGGGGAGTGGCTCAGGTCCACGTTCTCAAGCTTGGTGTAGTCGGCCGTGAAGCTGGTCAGCTTGGTGAGCTTGCTGAAGTCCGCGGAAGCGACCTGGCTGTTGCTGATGGACAGCGAGGTGATTTCGGGGTTCTGGCTGAAATCATAGCTCGCCAGGGTGGCGGTACCGACGCTGACGACTTTCAGTTTCGGGTTGGCGCTGGTGTTGAGCGCCGTGATCTTCGTCCCGTAGAGGGCCAGGTTCGTCAGCTCGGGGTTGTGGCTCAGGTCCACGCTCTCCAGGGCGGAGTTATAGGCCGTGAAGGTGGTCAGGCCGGCGGCCGCGCTCACATCGACGGTCTTGACGGCCGCGTTCGGGAAGAGGATTTCCTTGAGGTGCGTCAGGCCTTCGAGGTTGAGTTCTTCGAGGGGCTTGAGCGAGAGGTTGACCACCTCCAGCTTCTTGTTCTGCCGCAGGTCGAGGGTCTTGGCGGTGGAGCCTACGGTGCCGTAGCTCGGGGTCGTGACCTTCAGGGTCTTGAGGTTATAGAGGGCTTCGATGCCGTCGAAAGAGGAGACCGGGCCGTGGGTCGGGATACCGTCCCAGTAGGAGCCTACCTCATTGTAGTCGATGGCCGTGACCTTGCCGGCTTCCTCGGCGGAGAGCTGGCCGTCCTTGTCCGTATCCCACTTGTCGAGGATGTATTTCTTGAAGTTGTCATCGGTGAAGACCGGAGCGGTGTAGCTGCCGGCTTCCTGGGCGAAGGTGAGGGTCTGGATGACGGAACCGCGGACATCCAGCAGCTGGACCTCCGCAACACGCTTGGCCGGAGTCGTGTTCTTGGTCAGGGTGAAGACCAGCTCGTCGGTGCGTACGGCACCGGCCTTGGTCTGCACGTAGGAGACCCAGTCGGACGCTTCCTCGGGGATGACGACGGTGTAGTCCACGTTCGTCGTGACCGAGACCGGCACATTGCCGCCGTCCACGGGTACCTGGGTGGCATCATACACGGCTTCGAGGGTACCGCCGGTGAAGGCGAGCGTCTTGATGTCGGTCTTGGTGCCTTTGCCGTTCAGGGCATAGACGAGGACCTTGGCCTTCGCCGTATTGCCGGCCGTGACGACGACCTTGCCGCCGGCCTTGCCGTCGAAGGTGGCCTCGGCGTACCAGTCGGCGCCGCCGAAGGCATCGACCTCGGTGTTGGCGTCGGCGCCCTGGATGGTATATGCGATTTCGCTGGTCGCGCCTGCGGCCACTTCAAAGCCCTTGGTCTGGGCGAAGACGAGCACGAAATCGAGGTCTTTCGGGAAAACGAGCTTGCTGCCGTCGGTGAGGTAGAAGATCACTTCCTCGGCATTCTCCTTGACGCCGGTGAAAATCTGGTCGCTGACCTCGCTCTTCATGGAAAGCAGGCCGAGGTCCTGCCAGGTCTTGGGCTCTTCGGTGTCATAGGTGACCTGGAGCATGCCCTCGTCGGTGAGGCGGAATTCCGGGGTCTTGCCGTTGATGCCGACACCATCCTGGCCTTCGGCCTTGACGCCGGTGTCTTCGTTACCGATCCACCAGTTGCCGTTTTCGCCGATATACGGGGTCTGTCCGTCGAGTCCGGCGGCGCCGTTGGCCGTGGCGGCCACGCGGTTACCGTCCTTGTCGAGCAGGTAGTTCGTCACCCCGTTGATGGTGATGGTCCAATAGTAGATATTGCCTTCGAGCACCACGCCCAGGACCGGGGAGATGCCGTCCGTACCTTCGGCCTTCACGCCGGTGTCGGTCGTGCCGATCCACCAGTTGCCGTTCTGGCCGATATACGGGGTCTCGCCGTCCTTGGGGGTGACGCCGTCCTTGCCTTCTGCCTTGACGCCGGTATCCTGGCCGTCCATCCACCAGTTGCCGTTCTGGCCGATGTACGGGGTCTTGCCGTCCTGGCCGTCCTTGCCTTCAGCCTTGACGCCGGTGTCGGTCGTGCCGATCCACCAGTTGCCGTTCTGACCGATATACGGGGTCTGGCCGTTGGTGCCATTGGTGCCGTCCGTTCCGTGGTAAATCGTGACGGAGGTCTTGTCGGTGAAGGTGATGGTGTATCCGATCACGCCGCCGTTGGCGTCCTTGATCTCCTGGACACCGGAGATATACACGGCTTCATTGACCTTCTGCATGAGGGTTTGGAAGCCTTGGACGTTGTCCTGGAGCTTTTGTACGTCTTGTTTGAGTTGGGAGATGTCGTTCTTGACATTGTTCATGTCGTTCTTCAGCCTGGAGACATCCGTGGTCAGTCCGTCCAGCCGCTCGTTGATGGCTGAATCGTCGAATTTCTCAGGCGTACATCCTGCAAGCAGGAGTCCTGTGCCTGCCAGCAGGCAGAGTAACGTTTTTTTCATAATGATATTTGTTAAGAATTTATTGCAGTCTGGGTGCCGTGGCGATGATATAGTCGGCGGAGGCGGGAGCGCTCCAGAAGTCGTAGGCTTCGCTGACACCGACTTCGTATTTACCCGTGACTTCTGCCTTCGGCTTCGGAATCGGGATGAAGAGATCGTAATGGAGGGAACCGAAGTTGCCGTCGGCGTCTTCGGCGTAGGCCGTGATGCTCCAAGGACGGTAGGGGAGCTGCTCGCCGTCTTCCGTGACGAAGTCGGCAGGGCCCTGGTCGCAGCCGTACCACCACGGGCGGAGGAAGCCCAAACGCTTGTCCACCAGGTTGTTTCCGCTCAGCTCGGGCTGAACGATGAGGCTCATCAGGTGGGCGATGCCGCCGGAGGTCGCGAAGTTCTCCTTCGGAGGCCAGATGCCCCAGTACCAGTGGGCCGGGTCGCCGGTCGTCTGGATGTTGATCTTCATGACGCAGTCGTCGTCCTCATACCGGCTCCACATCTCGGCGTTCAGGGCTTTCAGGTCCTTGGCCAAAAAGAGTTCGTAGGTGTAGGACAGGTCGCAGGAAGCCTTGTCGAACGGGATGGCCGGGGAGCGGAACGTGAAATCGTACATCGGGGTCGTGTTGGTGCCGGCATAGCCGAACACGAGCAGGGTATATTCCGTATCCGGGAGCCAGGTGGTCTCGTAGTCGATAGGTCCCTGATAGACATACTGATTGGCTTCGTCCTCGTAGATGTCCATGATCTGCGCCATGATGGCGTCTTCCATCAGGGAACCGTCTTTATAGCGGTAGCTGTCGATGACCTCGCGGGTGGCCAGGAAGGGCATGAAGAACTCTTCGTTGTTGTCCGGGGTGATGTGGAACTTGACCGTGTGCCAGGTGGATTCCACGAGATTCGCCGTGATGGTCATCGCGGAAGCTTCCGGAGAGCCGGTGGTGGCGTCCAGCCGGGCGATGCCGGTGGAAAGCGTCCCCTCGGCGTCAATGCCGAAGGCATAGACCCGGTAGGTCTTTTCCGGGTCAAAGCGCCACTGGAGGTCCTTGCGGCCCCAGATGTCCTGCGTCCCCGTGAACAGTTCCGGGGTGTTGGCCCAGGTAGTCGGCGGGGTCATGCGGCCGTTTTCCATGTCGATGATCTTGTTGACCATCTGGTAGTCGTTGAACTTACTGTAACGGGCATCGTCGATGAAAGCTACATAGTAGCGGGTCTGGGGATTGCTCGGGGTCACGCGGACCTGGATGTCCATGGACTCGGTCTTGAGGACCTGGATATCGAAGGTGCAGTCGTCCTTGACCTCGGGCACCAGGGTGGTGAAGGTGGCGATTTCGAAGATCTCGGTGGTGATGTATCCTTCCATGTTGACGCCCCAGGCCAGGATGTGGTAGGTCGTCCCCATCAGCAGTTCCGTCAGGCTGTAGTTGGCGCTGCCTTTGTCCAGGACATAGCCCAGGTATTCGCCGTAGGTCATCTGGCCGGCGTAATTCTGGCTCCAGTCGTAGGAGAGGTTCTTCATCATGTTGTCCGCGATCGTCTTGAGGTCGTAGCTCTGGTAGTCGGATTCATCGACATAGGTCCAGTAGAAGGTGCCGTGCTGGTCGGACGAGGTGATGTTCAGCTGTCCGCCGTTCTGGGTGATCTTGGACATGCTGCCGCTGAGGGTCTGGTCGGACATCACGACGGATTTGGTCGAGAACTGGAGGAAGTTGATGGCGGAAGTCCGGTTGCCGTCATGGTCCATGCCATAGACGATGAGGAAGTAGTCCACGCCGGGGCTGAGGGTGCTGTAGGGCATCTCGGTCGGGTCGCCGTTCTCGGTCATTTTGTACATGCCGCCCAGGTGGTGGAGGGTCATGTGCAGGGACAGGTTGTTGGCTTCGGCCGTCCGCTTGAGAAAATCCAGGTCGTCCTGGTAGAGGGCTTCGCCGTAGCCCATCTCACCGGGCTTGTGGGTGTCCAGGCCGATTTTCTTGTTCGTGGCGGAAACGGACAGGATTTCGAAGAAATAGTTGGTCTTGTGGCTTTTCGGCGTAATGACGGCCGTGGCGGTGTTGTAGCCGACGTCCTTGACGGAGAGGTCAAATTCGGGGAAGTCGAAACGCGGCTGGGTGACGGTGACGTTCACGGCCAGGGCGTTTTTATAGCTCAGCGTGACGGTAGCCTGTACCTCTTCGCGGAAGTTATGATCGACGTCGAAGGAAACTTCGCCTTCTTTGACCGTCAATCCGTATATCCAGTCGGCCATCGTGGTGGCCGTCACTTTCTCCCCGTCGATGGGATTCTGCAGGGTATAGGGAATGGAATAGGTGCCGCCCGTGGCTTCCAGCGTGACGTCCGAGGCGCTCAGTATGGGGCGGAGTTCGCCCGGTACGGGATCGGGTTCCTGACTGGGGTCGGGGGTGATGGGCTGTTCGGCGGGAGAGCAGGCGGCCAGCAACACAGCTGCGGCAGCCCAGAGGGACAGGAAACGGTTTCTCTTCATCATAACAAAAAACGTTAATGTTCTTATTCGCCCTTTTTGGGGGCCCACATTGGTTATTAGTTGCGCTTGCAAATTAACAAATTTCTTCCCGAAATCGCAAACAATTTTTGCTGACTTCGGAAAGAAAATAATAAGTAATGTGTAAAAAATAAGTTGCATCAGTTGGCTGGTTTGATGAGGTAGTTCCATTTACCGAGTTCAGGAGCGAAGACCACCTGCCTTGCAAGCCTCTTCTGGTACGATTCTTCAATCGGTCGCTTGATGTCATAAG
>JAFUWX010000021.1 GCA_017471025.1 Bacteroidales bacterium | reverse complement strand
CTCCGATATCCGATATGAAAATAGGCCTTTTTATCGATACCTGGTATCCCATGGTGGACGGTGTCATCAAAGTGGTGGACAATTATGCCCGCCGCCTAATCAATTATTGCGACGTGGTGGTCTTCTGCCCGAAAACCCGAGGCTATTCCAAGGAGGAGGATGCGTCGCTGCCGTATCCTGTCGTGCGCTGCGCCGCGCTGCCCCTGGCCCATCTGGATTACGACGTGCCGACCGCGGGGTTGGATCCGGTTTTCGACGCCCAGATTATCCAAAGCGGCATAGACCTGGTCCATATCCATTCCCCGTTTACGGTCGGTCTGGCCGGGATGCTGTACGGCAAACTGCATCATCTTCCGGTGGTGGCCACCCTCCATTCCCAGTACAGGCAGGACTTCGAGCGTCCCATCAAGCTCAAGCCGGCCGTGGATGTCGCCATGGGCGGGATTATGCGGGTTTTCAATGCCTGCGACATGTGCTGGGCCGTCAATGGCGGCATCAAGGATCTTTATGAGAAAGAATATGGCCTGACGGCGCCTTGCCGGGTGCGGCTGAATGCGACGGACCATCTTCCGGTGGCGGACCCGGCAGAAGCGGCCCGGATCGTGAACGAGACCTATGGCATCCCGGCGGATGCCACGGTATTCTTGTTCGTCGGCCGGATCAATTATATCAAGAACATCGATTTTATCGTCCGGTCCCTCGCCCGGGCCAAAGAACTGGGACTGAGCCATTTCCGTATGCTTTTCGCCGGCCGGGGGCAGGACGAGGAGCCACTGGCCCGCCTGGTGGACGAACTGGGTCTTTCGCAGGAAGTGGTGATGTGCGGCCTGACGGACAAGCACATGCTGGAAAGGCTGTACGCCCGGGCCAAACTGTTCCTTTTCCCTTCGCTGTATGACGCCAATTCCCTGGTCCAGATCGAAGCGGCCTGTCAGGGCACGCCGACCGTATTCCTGGAAGGCGCCCGCACGGCGGCGACCGTTACGCCCGGCGTGAATGCCTATGTGTCCAAGCCCGGCGAAGACAACTATGCCGCCCTGATTCTGCATATCCTGCAGCATGAGGATGAATATCAGCGGATTTCCGCCGCGGCGAGAAGAGACCTGTACCTGGATTGGGATACGGTCGTACGGGACCTGTATGCCGATTATTGCTCTCTCGTGGAGAAGGGTTGATGCGGCCGGTGACGGGCGGCGCGGGCGGCTTTCAGCGCCTCTTCATAGCGTGATTTGTCGTCCTGCACCAGCGTCCATTCCATAAAACGGTCGCAGATATACCTTTCGGCCTGCTGCGTAGGGTGGACCATATCCTCCGCCCACCAGCGGTAATCCCGCAGCTCGTCCATCATGATTTCGTAGGACGGGAAGTACGGAAGCCCCTCTGTCGCCAGCAATAAGGTGCTCTTGGACAATTGATTGCCGTGGGCGCCGTCGGCCAGGTGACGGATGGGACTGACCGTGAAGATAAAGCGTTTGTCCGGGTAGCGCGCCACCAGGCCGTGCAACAAGGCCGAGACCGCCTCCAGGCCGATGCGGTAGCGCGTAAACTCCGTAGCCGGGCGTTTCAGGCAATTGGCCACCGTCTCCCCCGTATCGTTCCTTTTGAAAGCCCAGGCGGTCCCCAGGGTGATGACGACGCGGTTACAGCGGTGCCAGAAGGCGGCAGCCTCCTGCAGTGACGCATGGGCATGTTCCAGAAAGCGTTCGCGGCTTTCCCGTGCGAAGGAGGTATGATGCCAGAAAGAGCAGAACAGCCCGGCGCCGGCCCCCATTTCCACCACATCGTCGGCCGAGAAAGGGACCGCGCTTTGCAGGCGGGCGATGGCGTTGCAGAGCGACACGGGGTTATATAGCGGGCCGAAAGGGTTGCACAGGGCAGCGAATCCGGCCTCCGCAAGCCGCGCTCCGAGGGCATCGGCGAAGCAACTCCCCAAGACCAGCACGGTGTCACTATATGACAGTGTCACAGGCGCTTTGTCCAGAACGACAGGCGTTTGTAGATGCATCATTCCATTCGATGGCTGCGGGTGGTTCATGGTGTCAGAGTATCGGCGTGCCGGGTTTACGCCTTACAGGGCTTGGATCTGCTCGGGGGTAAGGCCGGTATAGAGCGCGATCTTCTCAGTAGATTCGCCGGCCTCGCGCATGGCGAGAGCGACCTGCTCCGCCTTGGACGTCTCGCCTTCAGCGAGACCCTCAGCACGGCCTTCTTCCCGTCCTTTGGCGAGTCCCTCTTCCAGGCCTTTCTCCAGGCCGATACGGATGCCTTCCTTCCGGTAGAAGGACTCAATCCCCTTTTTCTCGTATTCGCTGATCATCGTATCCATGACTTCTTTCAGTTGTTTCGCCAGGTAAACGCCCTTGGTCGCCGAGCTGAAAAATCCGCCGAAGCGAGCCCGGAAACGTTCCGGCACCTCCGCAAATTTACTCATATTCCGGAAGATATACAACCATTCCTCCAGTTTTGTCATCGGGTCCTCCTGCCGAAACAAGAAGGCCTCCTCGCACATCCGAAATCAGCCTACGGGTATAATAAGATTACGACTGACATCTCACTGATGCCAGTCGTAATCTTACGATGTCAAATCGTGATTTCTCGTTGATTACCCTTTTAGAATTCCACCATAAAATCTTTATTTAGCACTTCCGCCTCAGTGTTACCTTTATTCCAACCGGTATTCACCGGGTTATAGAACTTATAGCCGATATTGCCATAGCCGTAATAATCTTCAGGGAATACATAATAGAACACCGTTGATGTGGGGGTCGTTCTTTCGCAGTCAACCCAATTAGCAAATTTATTGTCCTCACCGTTTGAGAACCAATAACCATTGAATTTAACGACTTCATTTCCTTCTGCGTCATTCTTCCAATAGCCCCATTGGGAATCCGAGAAACGTGCATAACAACGATAGGCAGTCTTCATGCCGCCTGCACTAGGAAGAGTAAAGTCTCCATCACGATACAGATAGAAACAATCGGTCTGGGAACTTGTCGTTCCATGTGTAAACTGTACACCAATACCAGCGCCCTCCGTTGCCCAGGTCAGGTTTGTTACGCTATTCAGCACAGCATAGAAAACTCCAGCTGATAGTTCATTTAATTTCCAAGGATATTCAGCTGAGCTCTCCGCTGAAGTCGATTTAAAATCATACGTTCCAGAACCGCCATTCTCCCATATATGAACAGATTGCCCGGTCCAGGATGCATCTTCACAGGTAAACTTGAGCACGCGTCCGACAGTGATTACCGGGGTGTCATACAGCGTGCCGGCGACAAGGGTCTTGCCTGATTTCTTCTTGGAAATAATCACATTGTTCGCTGAGTCATAAAGGGTGATAACAATGTCAGAGGCGCTTCCAGTGGGCGTGACGGGAACAGCCTTGTCGATGGAAGAAATGTCACCCAGATTGACCACCTTTACAGTCTCGGCACCTCCTGCCACAGTAAAGTATGACGCGAAACTGGGAACATTGGCTATATGCACGTTCACCATCGCGGACTTATGTACAAATTCAATTTCTCCCGAAGAATTCAAGTTGCCCTCCATCTTGAAAAGCTTCTGAACCCTATCGTAAGCAACCTCTGTAGTGGACCCTTGCGGATCGGGATACAGCGCGAAAGCCATACCTGCATTCGCCGCCTCCTCAAGGGTAGCGACCCTGTCAAGTTGCACATTTTCTGCCCCACCAATATAATACATACTCACAGGGAAGTCACATGTAAACTGTTGGGTGGTAGTGTTATACTTAAACGGTACGTGCCATAATGAATTTTTGCTCTTGCTATAAGCAAGAACATAAATCCAATCGTCTTCTTCCCAAGCAAACTCACCAGTATTACTAATTGTGGCTTTGCTTTCAACACCGAAAGCGGGGAGATTGGCTCTGAAAGAGACTGTATTGGTTCCGGAAACCACTTCGGGGGTTTCTTCTACGGCCTGCGGTTCAACCTTGTTGCACGCAACGGCTGCCACTGCGAATATCGCAAGAATGGATAAATACTTTTTCATAATCCTGTCTCCTTTTTTATTCCCAGTCACCCCAATCATTTGCGCTTTCGGTGTCCATCTTCGGCGCATTTGTCTTCGCGGCAGACATGATGTTCTCCTCGAACCTGACTTTGATCTGCTCCACCTCGGGAGCGATGTAAATTGTTTT
>JAFUWX010000020.1 GCA_017471025.1 Bacteroidales bacterium | reverse complement strand
TCGCAACAAGATCGGGACGGAAGTGGCTGTTGAAATTCTTAGGAACTATCTCAAGCGCAAAGATCGTAACATATCCCGCCTTATGGATTACGCAAAGCAAATGAGAGTGCTGTCAACAATGAGGCAATACCTTGAAATGGGACTGTAATATGGAAAAGAAAAATGTAGCGATGTCTGTTCGGGCCAAACTCCTGAACATCCGGGATTCAGTGCCCGGGACCGAATATATGCAGATTCTGCTCAGATACATTCAAGAGCGGATGTTGTATAGGCTGTCGATGAGCCAGTATCGGGACAACTTCTGCCTGAAATCACCCAAATTCGGTCACTTTCGGTCACCTTTTTCAGTAACATAAGTCAGCGAAAGGATGAGATACAAGCATACAAACAGGCCCGGGTTCTGGATGGGCTTCATTGATTTCTTCACCGCGGGGCTTTTCTTCCTCCTGTACATGCTCCTTGGCGGCCTTCAAGACGAATTGGATGAGATCATCGGCCGAAGGACACAGCGCTACTGGGTGGCGTACCTTCTGGGGATTCCCACGGCGTTCATCTACCCGCTTGTCTGGATGGCCCGGATTGCCGAAGAATTGAAGGCCAAGGCTATAGACCTGGGTATAGACGGCCCCTACACCTCTTGGTGGCACATGTTCGGATGGAATACCATCGGCCTTCCCCTTATGGGGCCAGCCATCGCCACCTGGCGCTTTTTCGATACCCTTAACAAGATTGAAAAGAAACTGAACGAATCGGAATAAACCATGGACCATCTTCCTCTTTCCGACATACCCATGCTGGTGTCCAGCATCAATTTCCTCCTTCGGGACGAGGAGTTCGAAAACCTCGACCAGATCTGCTACTGCTTCGGCGTAGAGCGGGCCGAGATAGACCGCATCCTCGCAAGCCAGGGATATGCCTACAAGGAAAACCTCAACTGCGTGAGATGAGCGTTTTGGACAAGAATGCCATCGAGCAGGCCTATGCGTTCTTCCATCAGAAAGAACGGGTCTATGCGCACTCCTCATCCGAGCGGGAAAAGGACCACATCGAAGACTGCATCGCATCTTATGCGAATGCCATGTCTCCGACCCTTTATGCCGCTCTGTCTGAGGGGAATAACGCCTATCTCAAGGAGCACGCCACCTTTGGAGACGAGCTTCGCGATGCCCTTATAAAAATGGAGCGGATGCTTTCAGCCTAATCGCCTCGCTTAGCCGCGGTACTTCTTTCCGGGGAAGAAGCGGGATACCTGGCGGCAGTAGTCTGCGTACAGGGGGTATTTCGATGCGCTGATGTCCTCGGCGAAGGCGGCGCTGCCCAGGAACAGGACGATCAGCAGCAGGGCCCCGGCGATACTCCAATTGAACAGGCTGCCTCCGGCGGCGACGGTAAAGAGGTAGAAACACACCCAGGTCCCTTGCTCGCCCAGGTAATTGGGATGGCGGCTTACGCTCCACAGTCCCACCGTATTGAACCCTTTCCGATAGGGCTCCGGGAGTTCGTCCAATGTCTTGCCGGACTTGATCATGGCCCATTTCCGGCTCTGGAAGGCCCACTGCTGCTCGTCGGCAATCGTTTCATAGAGAATGGCGCCGAAAGTCAGCGCAGCGGCCAGCGCATCCCACCCGTTGAAGGGAGCGGGATTGTTGATCAGCACCAGGGCGGGGAGGGTGATCAGCAGGACGATGGCGTTCTGGTAGATGCAGATGAAGAAGAAATTGAACAGCGTCCATTTCCAGCGGGGCTGGAACTCCTTTTTGGCACGCAGGACCGACCAGCGGTAATCCTCTTCACCTTCCCAGAATTTCCAGCGATATGCCCCTTTGCGGGCGAAATTGAACGTAAGCCGGGCGCCCCACAGGGTGGCCAGCACCGCCATGACGACCAGCCGGAGATGGAAGCCGCCGTATGCCGCGATGATCCAGGTGTAAGCAATGGGCAGCAGGCTCCAGAGCTTGTCCATCTGGGAATTGTTGCGGGTCAGTTCACCCACGACGAAGCAATACAGGGCGCTGCAGCCGCAGATGATGCCCAGGATTTTGAGCACAGACAACTGGAAAGCGTCCAGCGCGGGGCCG
This sequence comes from Bacteroidales bacterium, assembly GCA_017471025.1. Classification (GTDB taxonomy): domain Bacteria; phylum Bacteroidota; class Bacteroidia; order Bacteroidales; family UBA932; genus Cryptobacteroides. Next base: position 1,971 of record JAFUWX010000020.1, on the reverse strand, counting down.
ACATACAGATACAGAAGCGGGCAGACAATCAGGGAAAGGCCGATGAGGACGGCCATGGGGACGATGTTAAGTTTCATTTTTGATACACGTTTACAAGATTTAGGTCCGAAAGACAAAGTTAGGCGATGTCTTGCAAAAATGCAAGAGGAGTCGGAATCAGCGCAGGACCAGATATCCGCCACCCGGGACAGCGGCCTTGTTCAGCCCTTTCCTCAGGCGCGGAGCCTGCACCGGCCGGCCGCACAAATCGTAGGCTTCCACCTTCCGGGGACGGGCCGGCAGGTCCAGGAATACCCTGTCCGTACCGGACGCATTGAGGATATACACGGTCTGGCCGCCCATCGGCACCTTCGCCACGATATCATCCTGATAGACGCCGAGGATGGTCTCCTCGGCGTTTCCGGCTTCTACGACCGGATAGCCGGCCTCCGGATGATACGGCTTGAAATATCCCTTGAGCAGCGCCTCCTTGTGTTGCTGCGAAAAGCCCAGCCAATGCCGGATGACATCCTGATGTATCTGGGGAATCTCCCGGAGCATAACGGAATACTGGATCACCCCGAACATGGCGGACAAAATGGCTCTGGCCGCCTGCTCGGGCGATTCCTCCAGGTTCCATTCGATCATGTCCGAATGGACGGCGATCCCCGGTGCCCCGAGCCGCAGGTTGCAGATGCCGATCCGGTTCTGCTGGTGGTCTCCCGGGCAGTCGCCCACGCGGAACATATTGCCGTAACGGGCGATGGCCGGTCCGACATAAGCCTGGCGGAATTCAATCAGCATGTCCGGCCGGATGGCCTGCAGGGCATCCCGCACGCCGACCATCAGGGCATCCACCGCCTCCGGGACGGTCCGGATGTCGCGGCTGCCGAAGCCCTCGCGCAGCGCAGGGTCGTCGCCGTACCAGGTGAAACTGTCGATAAAATCCAGCTTGAAGCCGTCCAGGCCCCATTCCTTCGCGGCCTGTACATACGTGTCAATCAGGAACTTGCGCACGTCCGGGAAGCGCGGATCCAGCACCGAAGCCTGCAGCCCGGCGTTGTGGTACAGATACTTTCCCTGGAACCGCGCGAAATTCTCGCTCTTTTCCCCTACGAAGGGGACGCTGTACCACATCATGTACTTGATCCCCATCTTCTGGACCCGCTTGACATGGGCCGGGAAGTCCGGGAAACGGTTGCGGGATACCTTCCAGTCGCCGCAGAAAGCATATCCCCGGTTGTTGTCGTCCGTCTGCCAACCGTCATCCACGATCAGCGTTTTCATGCCCAGTCCGGCCGCCAGGCGGCACTCCTCCTCGATGGCCTGCTGCTCCACCTGCTGGTGGAACTGGTACCAGCTGGAATAGAGCGGCTCGTAGGCCGCATCGGGCACCCGGCAAGGGGTACATCCGGAGGAAGTCCCCATCCACAGGGCTGCTTCCCGGATGCTCTCGGCCCAGAATACATCCCGGCTGTCCAGGCAGACCGTGACCCGGTACTGCTCGGCGGGCGCTTCCGGCACGGTGAAGAAAGTCAGGCTTCCGACAATGCGGCATCCTTCTTCCCGCAGGCCCATGACGGCCTGTACATCCCGGAACACCTCATCGCAGGCGATGACCAGGCGGCTCGCATTGTTGTCGCTGAAAAAGGCATACAGGGGCATGCCGACCGCCAGGTTGGTCTTCGCCCCGGCCGCCCAGCCCGGCAGGATGTTGAACCGCGCTGAAGCGTTTACGGTCCACATGTGGTGGATATCCCGCTGCGGGACGGAGAAGGAAAGCGAGAACTGCGGGGGCGTGGCCGGGGTCTCCGAACGAAGTTCCACGGTCAGGAAGTCCTTGCCGCCCTTGCTCTCCAGGCTGGTCTGGAAGGCCCAGCTCCCCGGATGATCGCAGTGCAGGATGACATCCCCGGCAGCGGGGGTGGAAATGGTTTCGTCTTTCCCGGCCGCATACAGGCCGCTGGTCACGAGCAAGACCAGAAGAATCAG
>JAFUWX010000019.1 GCA_017471025.1 Bacteroidales bacterium | reverse complement strand
TCGTAGAGGAAAGTTATTTATTATCAACTCGTTGCTCGACAGTACACAGCGACTGGCGATCGTTCTACTTACACCCTCTCGCGCGACAACGACCGCTTGCCTATAAAGGACAGCGGTCTCTCTCTGATTTATAGAGGAAAGATAGCTAAAAATACCGGTTTACAGTGGCAATCCGCAGCTGTTTTTGATTTCATTCATCACGAAGGAACTCTGGACGGAACCCAGGCTCTCGATGGTGCCCAGGGTGTTGATGAGAAAGTTATTGTAATACAGCATATCCGGCGCGTAAATCTTGAGGAGGTAGTCAAAATCTCCGGAGATGTTGTAACATTCGGCCACTTCCGGGATGTCCTTGATCCGGTTCACAAAATCGTTGGCAATGTCTTTCCCCATTCTTCGGAGACGCACGCTGCAAAAGACCAGGAAACCCCGGCCCAGTTTGGCGGCGTCCAGGACGGCCGTATATTTGCGGATGTAGCCCTCATTCTCCAGCCTGTGCAGGCGCTCGAAGACGGGGGTGGGCGAAAGATGAACCTTCAAGGCCAGGTCTTTCACGGTGATGCGGGAGTTCTGCTGAAGGACGCGCAGCATCTGGATGTCTGTTTTGTCTAGCGTTTCGGTCATAGTGGATTCTTTTGCCGGGAGGCTGTTTGCCGATAACAATTGGGCTTTCCTCCTGTTTGTTTTTACAAATATAGAGGATAACACTATATATTCAAAAATTCTTGCAGGAAATCTCCATCACACATAACTTTGCAAGCAGAAAACAATAAAACGAAATACAATGGCTACCACTCCGCTTCACTTCGAAACCCTTCAGCTCCACGTAGGTCAGGAGCACGCAGACCCCGCATCCGATGCCCGTGCCGTCCCCATTTACCAGACATCCTCTTATGTGTTCCATAACAGCGAACACGCTGCCGCCCGCTTCGGCCTGGCCGATCCCGGCAACATCTACAGCCGCCTCACCAACACCACCCAGGATGTCCTGGAGCAGAGAATCGCCGCCCTGGAAGGGGGCGTTGGTGCTCTGGCCGTAGCCTCCGGTGCTGCCGCCATCACTTACTCTATCCTCAACATCACTCGCGCGGGAGACCACGTGGTTGCTGCCAAGACCATCTACGGAGGCACCTACGATCTGCTGCAGCACACGCTGGTGCCCTATGGCATTTCCACCACCTTTGTAGACCCTTCAGACCTTTCCAACTTCGAAAAGGCCATCCGCCCAGAGACCAAACTCCTTTTCATCGAAACTTTCGGCAACCCCAACGGTAATGTGACAGACATTGAGAAAGTGGCGCAGATTGCCCATCGGCACCAGATTCCCCTGGTGGTGGACAATACCTTTGCCACGCCTTTCCTCCTTCGTCCCATCGAGCACGGGGCCGATATTGTGGTGCACTCTGCCACCAAGTTCATCGGCGGCCACGGCACCACCATTGGCGGGGTCATCGTAGACTCCGGAAAATTCGACTGGAAGGCGTCCGGCAAGTTCCCGCAGTTTACCCGGCCGGAGAACAGCTATCACGGGATTGTGTTTGCCGATGCCGTGGGGCCCGCCGCCTACATCACCCGCGCCCGCGCCATCCTGCTTCGCGATACCGGCGCCACGCTCTCCCCCGTCAGCTGCTTTATCTTCCTGCAGGGCCTGGAGACGCTCTCACTCAGGGTTGAAAGACACGTGTCCAATGCGATGAAGGTGGTAGAATTCCTGTCCAGGCATCCCAAGGTGGCCAGGGTGAACCATCCTTCCCTGCCGGATCATCCGGATCACGCTACTTATAAAAGGTATTTCCCTAACGGAGGCGGATCCATCTTCACCTTTGAAATCAAGGGCGGCCGAAAGGAGGCTTTCCGCTTCATCGACTCGCTGAAGATCTTCTCCCTCCTGGCCAACGTGGCTGATGTCAACTCCCTGGTGATCCATCCCGCCACCACTACGCACTCCCAGCTTACGGAGGAGGAGCTTACCGATCAGGGCATCTTCCAGAGCACCGTGCGCCTTTCTATCGGCACAGAGCACATAGACGACCTTCTGGCCGATATCTCCCAGGCGCTGGCACTCATCTAGAATAGAATTTGTAGTTATCAACAAAAAAACGCTTCGGTTTTCCGAAGCGTTTTTTGGAGCGGAAAACGAGACTCGAACTCGCGACCCCGACCTTGGCAAGGTCGTGCTCTACCAACTGAGCTATTTCCGCAATATTTAACCCGTTTTGGTGAATCGGGATTGCAAAGTTACAACAAATTTCTGAATGTGCAAATATTTTTTACATTTTTTCGCTTCCGCCTCAAGGACGCGGGAAGTCCCCTTGAAGCAGGTTGTACAGGGCGTCCTGGCTGAGAACGCCGCGTTTGAGCGTCTGGGGAAGCTCGCCCCGCTCGTCGGCCTCGTAATCCTGTTGCCATAGGTAGGAGCACATGTAGCGGTCCAGTTCCTGGATATCCTCCTCCATGGCCGGATACGCCTTGCCCTTCTTCACGGCCGCGGACAGCCGGTCGAAACGCTGCTCCATTTCCTCGATGCGCTGAACGCGAATCTCCGTCCGGGCCTGCTGCCGCCATGGCTCGAAAAAGCGCTCGATCATCTGGTACGCGGCCAGGGCCTCATCCTTGACCTTGTTGCCGTACCAGCGCGCATTGACCTTCTCGCCGGAAGCGTATTCCATATAAATCCGATAGGCATATCCGCCGGTTATCGGCTCCTCCAGCGAATACCCGTTCAGCCGATATACCTTCTTGTCAGCCAAGAGTTTACAGAGGCTGTCCACCACGGCCTTCTCCACCGGGAACTCCGCCCGGATCTCCGGGTCATTGAAGCGGTTGCCGATATGCAGCGCCACCACCACCTTGGGCACGGAATCCACGTCGGCAATCAATTCGCAATAGTCCTTGCCCAAGCCGGCAGAACCGCTTTTGGAATAGCTGCAATACACCAAGTCGCCTTTGGGGGCCGGGGCAAGAAAGCCGCAGCCGAATAATCCGGAAGCCATAAGCAAAACAATAGACCCAATCTTTTTCATAGGAAAGGTATGCCGGGGCATAAGCCCGTTCAGGGCAAAGATATGAAAATTCCTTGAATTTGTCGTACCTTTGCCCTGTGAAACCGACAATCCCATATCTCCAGGCCTGTTTCCGGGAATACAACGACGCCTTCTTCGACGGCGAACTTCCGGAAGTGCCTATCGTGCTGAGCCGGAGCAAGTCCTTCATCGGCGCCTGTACGTACAAGCGTCGTCGCGTATTCGGCCTCGGCACACGGCTGTCCGATTTCAAACTGCGTTTCAGCACCCGGATGGACCTCCCCGAAGAAGAAGTGCAGGACACGGTCATCCACGAGATGATTCACTATTATATCCTCTCCAAGGGCATCCGGGACACCTCCACCCACGGGCGGGTCTTCCGGGCCATGATGCAGGAAATCAACACCCGTTACGGCCGCCACATCACGATATCGCACCGTCCCACGCCGCAGCAGCGGGAGGAAGTCCGCGACAAAAGGCCGAAAAGGCATATCGTCGCCATCATCACGCTGAAAGACGGCCGGAGCGGTATCAAGGTCATCCCGCCGACCCGGCACAGCCTGACGGCATTCCTGCGCGGCCTGCGGCGAAGCGGTCAGGCCCGGGAGGCCGGGTATTACCTGACGGACGACCCCTTTTTCAACGCCTGGCCCAGTTCGTCGGCCCTGAAAATCTATTTCGCGGATATGGAGGCCGTCCGAGCGCATCTGACGGCGGCAACCCCCTTGTCCGGAAACAAAAACTCCGGGACGCTTTGACGGCGACCCGGAGGAATCTTCTGACGGTACGAACTATACCTCGACGCAGGTACTGAACTCGCGCAGGAAGCGCAGGTCGTTCTCGAAATAATGCCGCAGGTCGTTCACCTGCCATTTGAGCATGGCGATACGCTCTACGCCCATACCGAAGGCGAATCCGCTGTATTTCTTGCTGTCTATGCCGCTGGCTTCCAGGACGTTAGGGTCCACCATACCGCAGCCCAGGATTTCCAACCAACCGGTGCCTTTGCAGATGTTGCAGCCCTTGCCATGGCAGATGTTGCAGCTGACGTCCACCTCGGCCGAAGGCTCGGTGAAGGGGAAGTAGGACGGCCGCATCCGGATCTGGGTATCCGCTCCGAACATCTCCCGGGCGAACAGCAGGATCGCCTGCTTGAGGTCGGCAAAGGTCACATTTTCATCGATATACAGGCCTTCCACCTGGTGGAAGATGCAGTGTGCGCGCGCGGAAATCGCCTCGTTGCGGAAGACGCGGCCCGGGCAGATCACGCGGATCGGGGGCGTCATCTTCTCCATGGTACGGACCTGTACGCTGGAGGTATGGGTCCGCAGCAGCAGGGGATTGGGATGGCCGGCCGACACGAAGAACGTATCCTGCATATCGCGCGCAGGGTGGTTCGGCGGGAAGTTCAACGCCTCGAACACATGGTAATCGTCCTCGATTTCAGGACCTTCCGCCACATCGTAGCCGAATTTGCGGAAAATATTGATAATCTCCTGACGGGCAATGGATACCGGGTGACGCGAACCCAAATCGAGCGGGTCGCCGGGCATCGTCACGTCTTCGCTCTGGGCGGCGGTGGACGACGTCTGGGCGGCGGCTTTCAGCGCCTCGATCCGGGCCTGCGCCTCTTTCTTCAGAACATTGAGTCTCTGACCGAATTCCCGTTTCATATCCGGTGCGACGGACCGGAATTCGTCGAACAATGCAGTGATTTCACCTTTCTTGCCGAGGAACCGTACGCGGGCTTCTTCCACTTCCTTTTCGGTCTGGCACTTGAGCTCGCTGAGCTCAGCCATGATTTTCTCAATCTGCTCTTTCATATAATTGTCTTCCTTAAATCATGCAAAGATAGCAATAATCTCTCTATTTTTTCTTTTTTGCGGCAGCCTTTTCCGCCTGGGCACGCCGTTTATCCCTGGCTTTCTGCGCACGGGCGGCGCCGGACTTCTGGTACTTCTGCCATTGCTGGTCATTGAAAAAGCGCTGATAGGCCCGGTCGATCTGCTCCGCCCATTTGTCACGGACCTGGATATACAGGTCATAATTCTCCACTTTCGCCCGCTGAAGGTCTTCCATCTCGGTCTGCAGGGCCCGGTAGTCGTGCTGGAGGGTGGAATCCACATAGAACACCTGCCAGGGCTCCAGGCCCAGGAGGCTTTCCAGCCTTTCCGCTTCCTTGGCCGCCATTTCCTGGGGGTCGGGCGCCTTGTTCTGTTCCTGCGCCGAGGCCTTGGCTGCCAGGGCGGCAAATGCGGCCGCGACGAGCAATATGCGGTAAATTATCCCTTTCATACCAAATATTTTTGTTAGATTTGCAAAATTAAATAAAAAACAAATGAAGTCCAAAGCAATCTTGGCAGGGCTCGTCCTGCTGGCCGGTTTTTCACTCCGCAGCGAAGCTTGCACCAACGTCATCGTGACCAAGGGCGCCAGCGCAGACGGCTCTATCCTTGTCTCTTATGCGGCCGATTCCCATTGGCTTTTCGGTGAAATGTATTATCAGGACGCCGCCGACTGGAAGGCGGGCTCCAAACGCAAGATATATGATTGGGATTCAGGTCGTTATCTTGGAGAGATCGACCAGGTCGCCCATACCTACAAGCGGGTCGGCAACATGAACGAACACCAGCTGATCATCGCTGAGACCACCTTTGGCGGCCGTCCGGAACTGCACGACCGTCACGGCGGCATCGACTACGGCTCCTTGATGTATATCGCCCTGGAACGCTGCAAGACCGCGCGGGAGGCCATCCAATGCATGACCAGCCTGGCGGATGAATATGGCTATTATTCTGAGGGTGAGACCTTTACGATTGCCGACAAGAACGAAGTCTGGATCATGGAAATGGTCGGGAAGGGCACCATCATGAAGAATGGCCGCAATCTCAACAAAGGCGTCGTCTGGGTGGCCCTGCGCGTCCCCGACGGCTATATCTGCAGCCACGCCAACCAGTCCCGCATCGGAACCTTCCCCCTGCATGACCCGGATAACTGCCTGTATGCCAAGGATGTCATCTCCTTCGCCCGCAAGAAAGGCTGGTTCGACGGAGAAGACGACGAATTCCGCTTCTGCGACGCCTACTGCCCGATCGATTTCGGGGCCGCCCGCGGCTGCGAAGCCCGCGTATGGAGCGCCTTCAACATCCTGAGCCACGGCTGGTTCAGCTTTGAGGATGAGAACGGCCGTATCGTCACGCGGGACGCCATGACCTATGCCGAACATATCCTGGGCCACAACCTGGAGGACCGCCTGCCGCTCTTTATCCAGCCCGCCAAAAAGCTGACAGTCAAGGATGTAGCTGACGTCATGCGGGACCACTTCGAGGGCACGATCCTGGATATGCGCTACGATATCGGCGCCGGCGGAAATGCCCTGCCGTATCGTTGGCGGCCGATGGAATTCGAATACGATGACAAGACCTATGTCAACGAACGGGCCATTGCCACCCAGCAGACCGGATTCTGGTTCGTCGGCCAGTCCCGGGGCGCCTTCCCGGATGTCATCGGAGGCATCATCTGGTTCGGCACCGATGACGCTGCAACGTCCTATCTGACACCTGTTTACACGAATACCGACAAGGTCCCCGACTGCTTCCGCGAGGGCAATGGCGACTTGCTCACCTATTCCCCGACCGCCTCATTCTGGATCAACAACCGCGTCTCGAACGCCTGCTACAAGATGTACAACCAGATGGAGCCTTTCGTTCGTGCGCAGATCGACGCCTTCGAGAAGGATCAACTTAAGCAGGTCCACCTGAACGACAACCAGGCCCTGGATCTCTACAAGGAAGCGGCCGACAAGGCCATTGCCAAGGCGCAGAAAAAAGGCGAGGAATACAATCCGAAGGAGGATACGGGCAAGAACATGGCCAAAGTCCGCAGGCTCCTGACCAAATACTCCGTGGATACCGCCCAGGAGCAGTTCAAGAACTGGGTGAAGATGGAAGAAACCCTCTTGGTCAAATTTATTGACGGCAACGTGAAGGCGCAGTTCAAGGACGGAACCTTCCGTCACAGCGAATTCTCCACCCACATTCCGGACGGACTTACCCAGCCGGGTTACACCGACGTCTGGAAAGAGAAAGTCGCCGAGTCCCACGGGAGCATCATAGAGGTCAAGTAATTACATATCCTCTATCGTAAATACCCGGGAATCAATTACATATCCTTTTAAAGGGCCCTTTTTCAGCACCGCGAGCCGGTCCAGGAAAGGGGCCTTTTTGAAGTCCCGCGCGTTCAGGCACACATCCGCCACCAGGGCCTTGTGCGACTTGTCCTCGATGGCGATGATGTCAATCTCGTGGTCAGGCTCCTGCGCCGGCTTCTCTTTCCGCTTCTTTGTCATGTAATATTCCCGCCTGCGTGAGAAGGCGCGGGAAGGCTTGGTGGCCGACCAGTCGCCGCCGATGCGAAGCCCGTGCTGCTCGGAGAATTTCTGCATGAAGTAGCGGACCAGCGCCTCCTGTCCGGCCGTCTCGAAATCGGCCATCGCCCAGGCGATAACGGGCTGATATCCCTGGGTATGGATGGTTGAACGGTTCGCTTCGACGTATTTCAGCCAGAAGGACAAAAACAAGTCTGTTATCTGGAAACGGACGACGTTCCGGCTGTTCTTTTCGGACAAAATCGGGCGTGATTTCGTGATGAGCTGGTACTCGGTTTCCAGCTTGGCCAGGTGGCCGCCGATAATGATCCCGCCCAGCTGTTCTTCGATCTCCGCCTGGGTGCGGATGCCCGATGCAATCAGCTGCAGAATGGACAGATACACCTCGGAATTCTTCCCGATCGTGCTGCCCAGCAGGCTCCCCACACGGGCGTGCAGCGGAGAATGAGATGATAGTAAATAATTGTAAATCTGTTCTTTATCTCCTTTCGTTGCATTCAGCACGTCCAGGGTGAGGGTCGGCATTCCGCCCGTGGACAGGTACAGCGCCAGCAAGTCTTCCGACGTACGGGTCTTGTCCATCGACAGGAGCAGGTTCCGCAGCTGCATGACGGAGAAATACCGCAATTCTATCCGGCAATCCGGGGCGTTGACCAGCGGAGAATCTTCTCTGTCAAAGGTTTGCTCGATAACAGATTTGTTCTCAGCGATGAGGATCATATTTACATGTGTTCCACGCCGCTTGCTATCCCACAACTCTCGCAGGAATTCCGCCGCGTCCGGCTGGCGGTTCACCCACTCGTCGAAGTGGTCGATTACCAGGGTCAGCGGGTGCTTGTATCCGCTGTCCATCAAGAAGGACAGCAGCAGTTCGACCGTCAGCACTTTGCTCGGTACGAAGAGCTCCAATTTCTGTCGGACTTGCTGGATGAAATCCTGCAAAAGCAGGTGCTCCGTTTTGCCGCCCATCCTGAAATAGAGATACGGTTCATCCGGCAGGGCGGCAGCGACCAAAGCCGTCTTGCCCGTACCTCTTCGTCCGGACAAGACGGTCATTCTGCTTCGCTGTTCTTTTGAGAGCCAGAGCTGCCGTTGCAGCAGTTTGATTTCCTCTTCGCGGTAGTACAGGTTCATACCTTTTCTTTGTCTTATGTGGTCTTTTCCTGGGTTGTCATTTCCGCCGTATTTAACGTCTTTCATCGCCCCGGGCTAAGCCGTTCTGACGTTCTTCAAGCGTTAAATTTGCTGTCTTTGTAATATTTGTTAAATTAACAAAAATATAACAACCCTATGGCAAAGATAGGTAAATACCTGAAAATTAGCAAATAGATTGCATTATTTCTGCTCGGCGTTGCGTAAAATCACCTCTCCGCCGACGGCATCTACCTCGATGGTCGAATCCCGATGGACCGAGCCCGACAGGATGGCCGTCGCCAGCTGGTTCACCAGCTCGCGCTGCATCAGCCGCTTGACCGGTCGGGCGCCGTAGGCCGGGTCGTAACCCTTGTGGGTCATGTACTCCTCGAAGGCCTCCGTGAAGGCGACGCTCACGCCGTCTTCGGACAGACGCTTGCGCAATTCCTCCATCTGGATATGCAGGATTTCGCGGATATCATGCTCGCTCAGCGGGTCGAACATGATGATTTCGTCGATTCGGTTGAGGAATTCCGGCTGCACCGTCATTTTCAGGACGTCCAGGACCTTCTCCCGGCATTCGTCCAGCAGCTGACGGCGCTTGGCGATAGCCGAAATCTCCGCCGTAGGGTCGCTTCCGCCCAAGGTCGGCAAGCGGTCCATATAGCCCTGGATGATGTCTGAACCCACATTCGAGGTCATGATCAGGATGGTGTTCTTGAAGTCCACCGTACGCCCCTTGTTATCGGTCAGACGTCCGTCATCCAGCACCTGCAGCAAGACGTTGAACACATCCGGATGCGCCTTCTCGATCTCGTCCAGCAGGACGACCGAATACGGCTTGCGCCGGACGGCCTCCGTCAGCTGACCACCTTCATCGTATCCCACGTATCCCGGAGGGGCACCCACCAGCCGGCTGACCGTGTGACGCTCCTGATATTCAGACATATCGATACGCGTGATCATGTTCTCGTCGTTGAACAGGAACTCCGCCAGGGCCTTGGCCAGCTCGGTCTTGCCGACGCCGGTCGTACCCATGAACAGGAAGGATCCGATCGGCCGTTTCTCGTTCGACAGACCGGCCCGGTTACGCCGCACGGCATCGGCCACCGCCTGGATAGCCGTATCCTGTCCGACGACCCGCTTGTGCAGGGCGTCTTCCATCCGCAGGAGCTTCTCTTTCTCGCTTTCCAGCATCCGTTTCACCGGGATGCCGGTCCATTTGGCCACGACTTCGGCGATGTCTTCCGGCGTCACCGCCTCCGTGACGATAGGGTCCTGGACGGCATTCTGCTTGGCCGTCAGTTCGTCGATCGTCTTCTTCGCCTCTGCCATCCGGCCATAGCGCAATTCCGCGACCTTTCCGTAGTCTCCGGAGCGTTCCGCGGCCTGTGCCTCGATCTTGTAGTCTTCGAGCTGCTGGCGGGCATTCTGCAGGGCCGACAGGATGCCTTTTTCTTCGTTCCAACGGGCCATCAGCGCATCACGCTGCGCCCCCAGCTCCTTGAGCTGTTCCTCGATTTTCTCCAGTTTCAGCGAGACACCCTCCCGTTTGATGGCCTCCTTCTCGATCTCCAGCTGGCGGATTTTGCTGTTCAGCTCATCGATGGGCTCCGGGACGGAGTTCATCTCCAGCCGCAGTTTCGAGGCGGCCTCATCGACCAGGTCAATGGCCTTGTCCGGCAGGAAACGGCTCGTGATATACCGGTGCGACAGGTTGACGGCCGCGATCAGGGCGTCGTCCTCGATCCGCACACGGTGGTGGTTCTCGTATTTCTCTTTCAGGCCACGCAGGATGGAAATGGATTCCGCCGGCGACGGCTCATCGACCATCACCATCTGGAAACGCCGCTCCAGGGCCTTGTCGGTCTCGAAGTATTTCTGGTATTCGTCCAGCGTCGTGGAACCGATGGTCCGCAGCTCACCCCGCGCCAGGGCCGGTTTCAGGATATTGGAGGCATCCATGGCTCCGGAGGTCTTACCGGCGCCCACCAGCGTGTGGATTTCATCGATGAACAGGATGATTTCACCGGCGCTGTCCACCACTTCCTTCACGACGCCCTTCAGCCTCTCCTCGAATTCTCCCTGGTACTTCGCGCCGGCGATCAGCGCGCCCATATCCAGCGAATAAATCTTCCTTTCTTTCAGATTCTCAGGTACTTGTCCATCGACGATCTTTTGCGCGATGCCTTCGGATATGGCGGTTTTACCCACGCCCGGTTCGCCGACCAGGATCGGGTTGTTCTTCGTGCGGCGGCTCAAAATCTGGAGCACCCGCCTGATTTCATCGTCCCTGCCGATGACAGGGTCCAACTTTCCGGCTGCCGCCAGTTCGTTCAGGTTGGTGGCGAACCGCGAAAGGAATTCCAGTTTTGTGTTGTTCTGTGTCATTTGTTAGTCTCCTTTTTATTCTCCGGAGACAAATAGCACAAATGGCCGTCTGTTCCGAAGAACAAACGGCTATCGTCCAAATTATATTCCAAGCGCTGGAAACTGACAATCTGTCAGTCCCGAAGCTTATTCCGCAGGTGTCTCGGTAGCGGGAGCTTCCGTAGCCGGAGCGTCTTCCAGGACGGGTGCAGTCGGGAATTCGACCTGCTGGGAAGCCTGGTCGATCTTGTCCGTCACGTCCATGGTGCTGCGGCCGCCGCCCAGGGTGAAGGAAGTCACGATGGAAAGCACCAGGATGAAGGCCACGAGGCCCCAGGTCACCTTTTCCAGATAGTCAGCGGTCTGACGCACACCGAAGGTCTGGTTCGCCGCGACGAAATTGCTGGCCAGACCGCCGTCCTTTCCGCTCTGGAGAAGGACCACGATGGTCAGAAGGACACTTGCGATGACGATAAAAATCGTCAGAATCAAGAAAGCTGTGCTCATATAATGATATTCAAATTTTTATAATCTCGTCCATTTTTTGGATAAGGGATGCAAAGTAAGCACTTTTTTCCGGAAAATTCAAGGAAAGTTTCGAATAAATGCGTTTTGCCTGGTCGTAATACCCTTGCTCCGCATAGATTTCCGCCAGCGTTTCGGTGCAGAAATCGTCGCTGATGTCGTAGGCGTCCTCGCCGCGTTCTTCCTTGGCCTTCTGCGCGAAATGCGAGAAGACATTGTCCCCGTCTTCGCGCACGCCGTCGTACTGGGCCTGGGTGAAGAAGTCGCCGCCCGCAACGCGTACGGCCGGCTTTTCGGCCACCTCGTTCTCGGAAAGGTAGGCCTTCAGCAGTTCCTGGACATCCTTGTCGGTGCAGTCGGCCTTGCTGGAGCCGCGCAGCAGGTCGGAAATGATGCCGCGTGCCCCGATGTAGAAGGCCGCGTCGCTGAACTGGGACGTGCCCCACAGGTCGCCGCCGGAGCGGATCATCCGCACGCACAACTCCTTGCGCGCCGCACCGTACCAGGGGTACAGATTCACGACGCCGGCGAGCTCGGCGGGATTCAGCGTTTTGATGTTAATCGAGTCTGCCATAAGTATTTACCAGTTTGCTACCGTCGCGTTCAGAATATCTTCGCAAAGTTTTTCGATGATTTCCTCGCAAAGGGTCCCTTCCACGGCATCCAGGGATTGGGTGGAATCGTAGTCGGCATAGGCCGAGAAAGATTTTTCGAAGTCTTCTTCGGGGAATTTCCGATTCTGGTAGGCGATTTTGACCGTGACCGTCAGGCGGTTCTGCGCCGCCACTTCATTGGCCGTCACCGCCGTCGCCTTGACATCGTAGCCAGCCACGGCCCCGGTGATCTCCAGGTCGCCATCGACATCCACCTGCTCCAGGCGGGTCATCTTGCGGAACTTATCCTGCAGGGCTTCCGTCAGGTCGTTGGACAGGCTCGGATTGACGCGCAGGGCGGTATATTCGAAGTAATTGATCGTGATGGTCTTGACGGAGGGGTCGATAGAAGTTCCTGAGAACGAATACCTTACGATATTGCATCCTCCCAGTGTCAGCAAGGCGGCAAGCGCCGTCGCGATGCGAAACAACCTACTCATTGCTCTTGGGGTTTTTGTATTCGGCGGGTAGCTTCCGGTACAAGGTCCGCTCGGAAATGCCCAGTTCCTCGGCGGCCTTCTTGCGGTTGCCATGGTGCTTCTCCAGGGCCTTGCGGATCAGATCCTCGCTGGCGCCCCGGATGGAAAGGGAAGAATCGGCCTCGGCATGGTGGACAGGGGGCTGTGGCTCCATATCTTCCTGAATGTCAATATCATCCCAGGAGACATCGGCGGGGTGTCCGTACGGCTCGCGGGGGAGATAGGGGTCTGCGGTATCGGGAATGGCCTGCTGCGCGAAGCCGCCGCCCTTGACGAGTTTCTCCAGCTCGCTGACCTTGGTGCTGAGGCTGTAGATGGCCTTGAAAATCTCCTGTTTTTCCTCGTCGGACAGGGACGAGGAAGGGTCTTTGAACCGGACGGGGAGGCTGTTCGGGTCATCCTTCGGGATGTATTGCGACAGGGTGGCCGCATTGATCTCGAAGCGGTCGGAAGCCGAGGTAAGTTTCTCGGATTCAAGTGCTTCCACCGTTTCGGCTATGTTTTTCAGCTGCCGGATATTGCCCGGCCAGCGGTAGTTCCGCAGCAGTTCGATGCCGTCGTGGGTGAGGCTGATCTTGCGCATGCCGTATTTCTCGGAGAAATCCGACGTGAACTTCCTGAACAGCAGGTAGATATCATCCCTACGCTCGCGCAGGGAAGGCATCGTGATCTGAATGGCGTTGAGCCGGTAGTAGAGGTCCTGGCGGAATTTCCCCTGGGAGACGGCGTAGCGCAGATCCACGTTGGTGGCTGCGATGACGCGGACGTCGGTCTTGCTGACCTTCGAGGAGCCGACCCGGGTGTATTCTCCGGATTGCAGGACGCGCAGCAGTTTGGCTTGGTAGGGGAGGGGCAGTTCGCCGACTTCGTCGAGGAAGAGGGTACCGCCGTCAGCTTCTTCAAAGTAGCCTTTTCGGGCTTCGATGGCCCCGGTGAAGGAGCCTTTTTCGTGGCCGAAGAGTTCGGATTCGATCGTGCCTTCCGGGATGGCTCCGCAGTTGACTGCGAAGTACTTACCGTTGCGGCGACGGCTGTTCTGGTGGATGATTTTCGGGATGTTTTCCTTGCCTACGCCGCTTTCGCCGGTGACCAGGACGGTCAGGTCCGTCGGGGCCACGGCGACCGCCATTTCCAGGGCCCGGTTGAGGGCCGGGTCGTTGCCGATGATATCGAACTTATTTTTGAGTCTCTGTAATTCTTGTGAGTCCATATTCCGCAAATTTAACCATAATAGTCGGGAAATCCAATCGACGACCCTGCGAAATCTTTCTGTAACCCCCTTTGTCGGAAGCTTTCCCGGTTAAATTTGCGAAATAACCAGCAGGCCTTGCAAACATAGTTTTGCGGACAAGCATGCGGAAATATACCGGAAATTGCTATATTTGTAGTCGCTGAAAACGATAGACAAACGTAATATGAAAAATTTTTCTCAGATTCTTGCGGCGGCGGTGCTTGGCATCGCGGCTGCCAGCTGCGCCTCTCCGGCCAAAATGGCCGAAATGGCTGAAAACGTCCAGGTAACCTGCGAACCGGCTGTCCTGGAAGTAGTTGCCGGACAGATCAATGCCGACGTGACCGTGACCTATCCCGACGGTTACTTCCACCCGCAGGCCATCCTTGAGGTGACCCCGGTGCTGCTGTACGAAGGCGGCGAAGCCGAAATGCGCCCCTTCATGTACCAGGGCGAAAAGGTCAAAGACAACTACAAAGCCGTTTCCTCCAAGGGCCAGACCGTTCGTGAACGCGTCTATTTCGACTATGTCGAAGGCATGGAAAGCGCCAGGCTGGTCCTCCGCGGCAAGGTTCTCCACAAAAACAAAAGCTGGGAACTCCCGATGAAAAAGGTCGCCGACGGCTGCAACACCACCTATATGCTGGTCGAGCGCGACGGCGAAATCGCCTACAAGGCTGACAATTACCAGGAAATCCTGGTTCAGACGGCCGAAGGCCAGATCAAATACGGCATCAACTCCGCCGACGTGGCCGGTAAAGAACTGAGCAGCAAGTCCATCAAGGACTTCCAGGCCGCATTGGACGAAATCGCCGCCAACAGCCGCAAGACCCTGGTCGGCACCGAAGTCGTGGCCTATGCCTCTCCGGACGGCGGCAAGGACCTGAACGCCAAGCTTTCCGGCAAACGCTCGCAGACCGCCGACAAGGCCTTTGACAAAGTGACCAAGGGCAAAGAGACCGGCGAGACCACCGTCCGCAGCGTCGGTCAGGACTGGGAAGGCTTCCAGGAGCTCGTCGCCCAATCCGACATCGAGGATAAAGACCTGATTCTCAGAGTTCTGAGCATGTACAGCGACCCGGCCGTCCGCGAAAGCGAGATCAAGAACATCTCCGAGGTCTATACCGCCCTGAAGAGCAACGTGCTGCCGGAGCTCCGCCGCGCCCGTTTCATCGCCAATGTCGAATACCAGAACTATTCTCCCGAAGAGCTGCTCCAGCTCGTCGATGACAACATCGATGTCCTGGACGAGGAAGCGCTCCTGCGTGCCGCCTCGCTCGTGAAGGCCCCGGCCAAGAAGGCGGACCTCTATCGCAAGGCCATTGACAAATACGGCAGCGACCGCGCCCGTTTCAACCTCGGTGTCGCCCTGCTCCAGAGCGGCAAGACCGCCGAGGCGGAGAAGGCCTTCGCCCAGGTGCAGGAGAAAGACGCCGCCCTCAACAACGCGCTGGGTATCATCGCCCTGCAGAACGACGACCTGGATGCCGCCGCGAAGTATTTCAAGAAAGCCGGCACTGAGGAAGCTGCTGCCAATCAGGCGGTTGTAGATATCCTCCACGGCGAATACGACAAGGCTGCCGCCGCCCTGAAGGACAAGACCGGATTCAACGTCGCCCTGGCGCAGATCCTGGTGGACAACCCGGATGCAGCGGAGAAGGCCCTGACGTGCAAGTGCCCGCGCTCGAACTATCTGCGTGCCATCATCGCCGCCCGTCGCGGTGATGCCGAGGCGGTCGCCGACTGCCTGGCCAAGGCCGGCAAGATCAAAGCCTTCGCGGCCCGCGCCGAGAAGGACGTCGAATTCGCCCAGTACAGATAGGCTACAGGAATCCTGAAAAGGACGGTCCGGAACAGCTCAGCCACCGCGCTGACGCAAGTTTCCGGGCCGTTTTTTATGGCCGGAATTACCGCCGGGAAATCGCCAGCAGGCCGAGGAAGGTAAGTCCTGCGTTGAGGAGCAGGAGCTCATAGCTGAAGTGGTAGCCGCCGAACCAGCGGGCCGAATTCAGGTCCAGCACCAGGCAGAGCAGCGGCGCGGCGAGACAGACCGCCGGCGCCCACTTCTCGCGGATATGCAGCCGGGTCAGGATGCCGAAGGCAAACATGCCCAGAATCGGGCCGTAGGTATAACTGGCGAGCCGATACACCGCGTCAATCGCGCTGGTGTTATTGAGCCGGTGGAAAACGACGATCGTCACCGCCATCAGCACGGCCATGCCGATATGGACCCGTCCGCGCAGGCGCCGCACCTGCTCTTCTCCGCGGTCCTTGACCGTCAGGATATCCACCGTGAACGAAGTCGTCAGCGCGGTTAAAGCGGAGCCGCCGGCTCCGTAGGCGCAGGACACCAGCCCCAGGACGAAGAGAATGCCCACGGTAACGGGCAGTCCGCCGCCGGTCGCCACGGCCGGGAAAATCCGGTCGCCGGTCTCGCTGATGCCGTTCGCCCCGGCGTACAGGTACAGGAGCACGCCCAGGCAGAGGAAGAGCGCAATCACGACGACCTGGAGTAAACTACTGACCATCAGGTTCTTCTGCGAGTCGCGATAATTCTTGCAACTGAGCGTCCGCTGCATCAGGTCCTGGTCCATGCCGGTCGTCGCCACCACGACGAACAGCCCGCCGAGGAACTGTTTCCAGAAATATTGCGGATGGTTGACGTCGTCCAGCCACAGCACCCGGGCCAGGCCGCTGTCCGCGATGGCGGCGGGCAAGTTGCCCAGTTGCAGGGACTTGGCGATATACACGATCGTCAGTACCACGGTCAGCACCATGACGACGGTTTTCAGCACATCGGTCCAGATCAGGGATTTCACCCCGCCGCGGTAGGTATAGGCCAGCACGATCGCCACCTGGATGACGGCATTCAGCCAGAACGGCAGCCCGAGCGGATCGAACACCAGCAGCTGGAGGGTCAGGCAGACCAGGTAGAGCCGGACGGAAGCCCCCAGCATCTTGGATACGAAAAAGAACCAAGCGCCTGTCCGATAAGGATATAGGCCCAGTCGCCGTTCGAGATATTGATAGATGGAAACGACCTGCAGACGGTAATAGAGCGGGGTCAGCACGAAGGCGATCACGGCATATCCCGCCACGAAGCCCAGGCACATCTGCAGGTAGCCGAAACCGCTGCTGCCCACCATGCCGGGCACGGACACGAAGGTCACGCCGGACATGCAGGACCCGATCATCGCGATGGCTACCACCCACCATTTCTGGTTGCGGCCGCCGCTGAAGAAGGCGGCGTTGCTGCTGCCCCGACGGGCGGACAGCCAGGATACGGAAAACATCAGGAGGAAATATCCTGCAAGGGTCAGTATTACGGCGGCAGGTGTCATAGTCATCTTGTTTCAGGGCGCAAAATTACGCAAAATCTCGGAATCACGAGCGGATTATCAGAAAGTATGCTTACCTTTGCAGCCACAAAACGACATGACCATGGCATACCGCAAAATCGAACAATACGACGAAGACACCACCCTGGATATCTCTGCCCGGATGAAGGAAATCCTTCAGCTGCTGGGGGAAGACGCCACCCGCGAAGGCTTGCAGAAGACCCCGGAACGCGTGGCCAAATCCCTGCAATTCCTTACGCAGGGCTACGGCCAGGACGGCGTCGCGATTCTCCGCTCTGCGATGTTTGAAGCACCTGACAGCCAGATGGTTATCGTGAAGGATATCGAATTGTTCTCGATGTGCGAGCACCATATCCTGCCCTTTATCGGCAAGGCGCATGTCGCCTATATCCCCGACAAGCACATTACCGGGCTGAGCAAGATTGCCCGCTGCGTAGAGGTCTTCGCCCGCCGCCTACAGGTCCAGGAACGCCTGACGGTGGATATCCGGGACTGCATCGAGGAGGCGCTCCATCCGCTGGGCGTGGCTGTCGTCATCGAGGCCACCCACACCTGCATGTGCATGCGCGGTGTCCAGAAATCCGGCGCCCTGACCACGACTTCGGCCTTCAGCGGAGCCTTCCTGAAGTCCGACCGGACGCGGAACGAATTCCTGAATCTGATCCGTTAATTCAGACGAGATATACCATAAAGGGGATGGCCAAAAGACTGGACCATCCCCCTTTTCAGATTTTATAGCCCGAAGGCCATCCCGATGGTCCAGTAACTGAACGCGGGACTGTCCACCAGGCGGTTCTGCGGGGTCGCGGGATAGTATTTCGCAAAGATTCCCAGCCGGGAGAAGGACATGGTCGCCATCACGTTCCAGGTCCAGCTGTTCACCAGGCCTTTCCCGGTGCTGACCGTCGTGCTGGTCGATCCGGTCCGATAGGTATAGCTGGTCCTGCCGGTGCCGTTCCACTGGAACTCTACGCCGGCCCCCAGTTCGAAGTATCCGATCCGCCCTTTCACCAGGACGGGAGCGGACAGACCCACGGTCGAAAGGCTGGACGTACTCTCCTCGAACGGACCGCCTAAAGTGCTGAATTCCTGCACCTTGACATGCCTGTCCGCATCGATGCTGAAGGCGGACATTTTGGAGCGGACGGCCCGGGTCTGGAAGTCCAGGCCGAATTCCACGCCCAGCCACTGGGCCGGGAAAATGCCCAGTTTGACGATGTTGAGGAAGAAATCGCCGGAATTGCCCCGCCACGGCTGGAAATCCGTCGATTGGACGATGTTGAATCCATATCCGACATGGGACAGCGCGCCGAATTCCACCACCTTGCTCTCGCGCTGGCTGACGCGTTCTTTCTCCCGCAGGGGCGTGTTCTCGATCTGGTCCAGGACGTCGCGTCCACTTTTTTGGGCGAAGGACAGGCTGCAGGCCAGCAGGCACAGTATAAGTGTAATAATCTGTTTCATAGCTATTTATAGGATAATGTAAGGGAAACGGGCGTGGGCGGTGAATCCGGGCTGGATCCATTCCTGGAAGCGGACCAGCGGCTCGGCCGTATCTTCTCGGCCCAGGAGCGCCTTGAGCCCATCCTGCCGGGCCGGATAGGCCTCGATCCGGTAGTTGAACAAACCCGCCTGCTGGGCGGCATAGCCGATGGCATCCAGCAGGGTGCCGGTCTCGTCGGCCAGCCCCAGCCGGACGGCGTCCCGACCTGTCCACACGCGGCCCTGCGCCAGGGAATCCACCTGGGCCCGGGACAGATTCCGCCCCTCGGAAACCACGCCGACAAAGGCGTCGTAGATGCCTTCGATACGCTCCTGGTACCAGGCCTGCTCCTCCTCCGTCAAGGGGTCGATGGGGGCCGTCATGGCGCTGTGGGCGTTGGTCCCGATTACGACGGGATGGACATGCAGATGCTTCTCCAGGGCTTCCCCGAAGGTTATGACGGTGCCGAACACCCCGATGGAGCCGGTCAGGGTCGTGTTGTCCGTGAAGATCCGCCGGCATCCGGCGGAGATGAGGTAACCGCCCGATGCGGCATAGGCCCCATAGCTGGCGATGACCGGCTTGACCCGGCCGAGCATTTCGATTTCGCGGCGGATGATATCCGATGCCACGACCTCGCCGCCGGGGGAATTGACGCGGAACACCACGGCTTTGACCGTGGAATCGGCCTTGATGGCGGAGATGGTGCGGGCCAGCTTTTCGCCCACGACGCCGCTGCCGCTGCGGGAGATTTCCCCGTCGGCATAGATGACGGCCACCTTCTTGGCGGAAGGCCCCTTGCGCAGGCTCTTGGCATATTCCTTCACGCCGGTCACCTTGAGTTTCTTGGGCAGTTTGGTCCCGAACAGATGGCACAGATACGCCTCCATCTCATCCCGGTATTTGAGCCCGTCCACCAGGCCTTTGTCCACCCAGGACTGGGCGGAAGACAGGGCCAGCGCATGGGTCCAGGCCTGCAGCGAATCGGCGCTCACCCCGCGGGAAGCGGCCATTTCTTCGACGCAATGTCCCCAGCGCGAGCCCAGCATCTCCTCATATTGCAGGCGGTTTTCCGGGCTGATGTCGTTGCGGATATACATTTCGCCGGCGGATTTGTATTTGCCGTGCCGGATGAGCTGCACCTTTACGCCCAGGGTATCCAGCAAGTCCTTGAGGAACACCTGCGTAGAGGCGGCGCCGGTCAGCGTCCCTTCCCCCTGGGGGTAGAGGAATATCCGGTCGGCCGCGGTGGCGAGGTAATAGCTGCTGTTGTCCAACGCGGAGGCATAGGCCACGACCGGCTTTCCGTTCCGGCTGAAAATCTTCAGGCATTCCCGGATTTCTTCCAACGAAGCCAGGTCGCCCTGGACATGGTTGACATCCAGATAAATCATGGCGACATCCTTGTCGAAGGCCGCTTCTTTGATGGCGCGTTCCACATCCAGCAGGGAGACGGCTGAGGAACGGGACAGGCCGGAAAGGGACAGACTCAGGGAACCACCGTCCCTTTCGCTGATGCTTTCCGTGCTGATTCTGAGGATTTTACCCTTCAGAAAATCGGAGGCCTGGACTGCGGGAGCCAGGAGGGCGATGAGGCACACCGCCAATACGATTTTTTTCATCTTATATAAAACTGTTGTTGTCTTCATGGTGTCGGGTTGTCGTTATCCCGGGGTGTCGTCTGCCCGGAGGATGCAGGTTCTTCCTGGAAAACGCAGTCCAGGAACAGGTACAGATAGTCCCGCCAGTTCTTCCAGTTGTGTCCGCCTTCGCTTTCCAGATAGACATAGGGATATTTTTTCCGGTCCAGGATGTTGCAGATATGCCGGGTGGCGCGGTACAGGATATCCCCCGAGCCGACAGCCAGCATATACAGCTTCGGCGGGTTAACGAATTGGGCGTCAAGTTTTTCCTGGATATTCTTATAAATGGACGAGAATTCGCTTTTCTTGATGTGGGAGCCGAACATGGGGGAGAACAGGCCCACGTAATCGAAGAGTTCCGGATAGGCGGCGGAGATGTACATGGCCTGTTTGCCGCCGATGGACAGGCCCGCGATGGCCCGGTGCGCCTTGTCCGGGATGGTCCGGAAATGGGTATCGACAAAGCGGACCACGTCCTGCGGGAAAGCGCTCTCCACGGTGCCGTCGATCTCGAAAAGGGCTTCGAAAGCGCCTTTCCGCCGTCCCAGGCTTTGGCCGGCGTCCTTGTCGTTGTCGTACTGGTTCATGTTCGGCATGACGATGATGGCGGGAATGGCATCCGGCTCGCTATATACTTCATCGACAATGCGATGGATCTGCCCGCGCGTGGTCCAGGCCCCCTGGTTGCCGCGGGCGCCGTGCAGCAGGTAGATGACGGGGTAATGCTTATCGCCGGAGGCGTAGTCTTTCGGCAGATAGACCATCATCCGCCGCATTTCCATGTTGGGGGTGGAAACGGGGTAGGAAACCTGCACCAGGGTGCCTTGCGGCACATGGGTAATGCCTTCCAGCCCGATGCGGGCGTCGGAATTGCGCATGAGCAGCCGTTCGAGGCCGCAGGAGCACAGCCCCGGCAGCAACAAAAGGAATATGACCCATTTCCAACGCATAGCGTCTGCAAAGATAGCAAAAACGTGCCGAATAGCGGAATCCCGGGGCGATTCATAAAAAATGCTTACCTTTGTGCGCTAAAAAAATTATGATGAAACGAATCGGATTTGCCCTGCTGGCCGGCCTGATGCTGTGCTGCGCCTGTCAGAAAAAGAATGCGCCGGTCGCCGCAAGTGCGACGGTCGCCCTGGAGGCGGATGCCTCCTTTAACGCGGAAGGCGTTGCTACACTGACGCTTACGATGAGCGAAGCCCTTTCCACCAACACCCTGGTCACCCTCGGTGTCGGTTTCGAGGCGGAAAACGGCAAGACGCTTGTCGCGGTGGAAGACCTGACGTTTAAGACCAATCCGGTCACGATCCTGATGAGCAAGACCCGCGTGACGACCACCGTCACCCTGGCCCCGTCCGCCCGCAAGGAGAATGCCCAGGCGGTCATCGTGCTGGAATCCGTGCAGGGGGCCAAAGTGAAGGAAGGTGCCTCGACGGTCTATATCAATTGGACGGGAGGCAATGTCAAGGACCTCTCCGAAGACCCTTCCCCGAACCCGGACGAATCCCTGGACCCGGAAGATTCTTCGGATCCCGGCGTGTCTGAGGACCCGGTCGTGGCGCCTTTCGAGCCGACAAAGGGCTGGAAGATCGAATATCTCGGTGTCCAGACCGACGATGAAGGCTCCGCCAGCGTCTTCGAGGCCAGCGGCCACAAGGGCGAAGGCATCTATATCTTCCTGGCAGAAGCGGGTTACCTGTCGAGCTATGATTCCCTGGAGGACTTCCTGGCCGACGCGACCGTCAATTTCCAGGATGACGTCCAGTATTATGCGGATTACGGCTGGACGGCCGAGGACCTGATCTATACGGATGACCCGGTCAATGAATATTATGACGTGCTGGATGCCGGTGATTATGAGATATTTATGGTAGGTATGGACGCAACGGGGAAGACCTCGGGCCATTGGGCCTGGTGCGCTTTCACGGCCGACGGGGAGGGCTCTACGCCCGAGCATGATATCACCCTGGAAGGCCCTGTGACTCGGAATTCGGCGTGGAAGGCCTCCTATGTGGGCCGCTACAGCTACGACGAGGAAGATGAGGAGACCGGCGAGACGACGACCTACCAGTATGACCGTTTCGAGATTACCGGGACGGGAAACAATACCTTCACCTTCGCCCTTTTCGAACCCGGCGATGTGGAGCAGTATGACATGGAAGAACTTCTGCTTGGCATGGCTGCGGATGTCTGGAGCGCCTACGACGAGATGGCGCCGTTCTACGAGGCCCTGGGCTGGGATATCGCGTTTACCGATTTCCTGTATGACAACGAGTTCAACTATGACGATTATGAGGCCGTCGAGCTGGGCACCTACGATGTCTTGATCGTCGGCATCAGCGCCGCCGGCAACCCGACGGGCCAGTACAATGTCTGCCAGGTGCAGGTGGACGGGACCGTCTTTACCCCGGACGATGGTTATGAGGCATCCGCCCGGATGGCTCCGAAGCTCCGCAAGGCTTGCCACCAGCGGCCTTCCGTCGCCGTGCGTCCTTCCCGGGCGCAGCGCCTCCAGCGTCATGCACACGCTTTCTCTACCCGCTAAAATTGTCTTTTGGTAGAAAATTTTTGCGATTTTTCAGAGAATGCTATATATTTGCATTGTTTTGGTAGAAATTTTGTAGAAACACAGTTTAATAAAAACGAATTACAAATGAAGAAAATCGTTACCATCGCCCTTGCAGCTGTCATGATGCTCGCAGGCACAAGCGCTTTCGCCCAGCTTTCCGTGGGCGCCGGCTATCTCAATTCCACGTTGAACAAATCCTATGACGGAACGGCTCTGGATCCGGAAGCCAGCAATGGTTTCTATGCAGGCGGTTCTTACAACATCAACCTGTTCAAAGGCCTGGGTGTCGCTCCCGGTGTTTATTATTCCATGCTGACCGGTAAGTCCAAGACGACTTACGCCGGATTCACCCTCACCGACCACACCTTCACCGAGCATGCCATCAATGTTCCCGTCAACTTCAACTATGGCATTGACCTGCGCGATGTGAAATTCCTGGTATTCGCCGGCCCTACCTTCCAGTATGCCATTGCTTCTGGTTATAAGGGAAAGGTGCTGAATGTGGACCACAGCGTTGACAGCTTCAAAGACCTCGACCACAACCCCTTCAACATCTATCTCGGTGGTGGCCTCGGCGCTGAACTGGCTGAGAAGCTCCAGATTACCGTCGGCTTCGACTACGGTCTGATGAACATCTCCAAGGCTGACAAGACCGTCGCCCATCGTTACAACATCAAGCTGGGTGTGGCTTATCTGTTCTAAGCCAAATCATCAACGGATTGATACAGGGTTGACCCTTACGGGTCAGCCCTTTTTTCATCCGCCTTCCCTGCGGATTCTTGACGGTGACTGTTGTAAATTGGAAAAAATGTTGTATATTTGCAGTCCAATTTCGGGCAATTCGGCATACGAATCCCTTCCGGAGAGGTGGGTGAGTGGCTGAAACCAGCAGTTTGCTAAACTGCCGTACGGGTTACCGTACCACGAGTTCGAATCTCGTCCTCTCCGCCAAAAGGTAGCAAAAAAGTGCGTCAAGCTTGCTTGGGCGCACTTTTTTGATGCCTTTTAGGCACGCCCGCCGCAGGCGGGCGAGATGTCGGAGCGGAGCGACGAAATCTCGGAGAGGACGAGATGCCAGAGGCCGGGTAGCAAAAGCCTTGCCGGTCTGCGACCGGGCAAGCTTCCATTTCTTTGAGCACGGTCCCCCCGGGAGGGCAAGAGATGTCGGAGCGAAGCGACGAAATCTCGGAGAGGACGACTTGCCAGGGGCCTGCCTTTGACTTATTTCGGAATAACGTACTTGTTAATCACAAGCCCTCCCAAATCATGGCTTGTCGTTAAAACAGTTTGTTGGTTTAATAAACAGAGGCTCTCAGATTTGGCAATGCCAAAAGAGCCTTTCAGATTTCCATCCCAATCTAAACACAAAACGATATCTTGATAGTCGCTATAATTCAAAAGAGCATAAATTGACTCTGTCGTCGAGCGAATATCCAGAAAATAGTCGTCATCCTCATCGGGTCGCGGGCCCATCAAACTGGCTTTAAAATCAACAGCGTGCAATAATTCTCCATTCAGGCCTATAATATCAATCCTTGGAATCGAGAAATATGCAAGAGCAAATTTAACACAGCTAGGATGTGCTGTTGTCATAGACTGAAAATCATCTGATTTTCTATTGTATTTATGTATCTCGTGAAGGTCTAGTTGTTTTCCGGTAGAATCAGTAGTAAAAATACTTTGGGAATTATTATCCAGAATACCCCAGAAACCCTCTGTTGTTTGAAAAACAATCCGCATATCTCCCCGGTTCAAGGACAAAGAATCTGATTTGACAAGGCGTTCCTTCCCGAGCGAGTCAATCGAGTAATACAACATCCGGTTGGAGGCGCGATCAAATATATTCACAAGACTTTCTCCGTTAATAGAAGAATATTGCCCGGTAACATATGGCGCCAAGAGTTCACCCGGTCCTCTGCCGCGTCTTACGAACCTGTTTTTTAATTGAAACGCTGTATCAACTATGCCCAGCAACAGAGTGTCCCGAGAAAAAGAAACAATAAACTTGTCTCCCAAATAGTTTAACGACATCACTGACGCAAGGTCTTCGTGATGAGACACCGAGATTGGTTCCAGTTCCCGGACTTCCTCGATTTTTTGTTTTATTAAAACTCCGCTATTACATTGTATCGAAGCAGCACAGAAGGCGCAAAGAACAAAAATACGTAAACTATTTAAAACATTTTGTATAGTGGCCATAACCCTTTTCGTCATATACTTTTGTACATGTTCCGCAATCATAATACGTATGCCCAATACTTACTTTTGATTGAGAATAACAAATAACATAATTACTTCCAGATTCCGCACTAGCAAGTGCCTCAACATTTGCATTAAAGAGGCTGTTTTCTTCTGATTTAACGTACTGAGTTCCTACAAATAAGGAGGCTGCAACTAAAAGACCAAGTGCAATAGTGGCTGTAATGATTTTCTTCATAATTCGTTATTTTAATAATCAGCTTTGCAAAAGTAATAATTTAACTTGGATAAACAAAGGAGTTGTGATAACTTTACGTAAAAATATCGGCACAAACAATGATTCTTTAGTGTATTTAGGGTTATTGATAACAAATGCTTAAATTCTTGAATACATTATCAACAATTACCCACACCTGAACTTATCCCTAACTCAGAGGATTATACCATGGCGTGGCTAAATGCAAGCCTCGCCGGTCTGCGACCGGGCAAGCTTCCATTTCTTTGAGCACGGTCCCCCCGGGAGGGCAAGAGATAGCGCAAGCCGCGCCAGCGGCGCAGCGGAATCTCGTTTTACGCCGCAGGCGGGCGAGATGTCGGATCGGAGCGACGAAATCTCGGAGAGGACGACTTGCCAGGGGCCGAGATCGCAACCTTCTTGATCAATAAAGGAACCCGAACATCCAGAGAGGCACCTGATTGTCGTGGACGTATTCTATGTCGTCTTTGACCACAAACCCATTTTGGACATCTTCAATCTGTTTCTTCCCCTTTTTTCGACCTCCCACTTCGAAAGTCTTTCCTTCGATTTCGAAGTCCGATACGGGCGATTCCAGCGTCTCGAACTTTTCCTTTGTCCAGCAGAAAAAAATGGTCTCGCGACTGTTCCCGGTGTTGGGCTGTTCTCCGGAGAGGACATACGCCATATTGGAATTATGGAGGTAGAGTTTGTCCATCTTGCGGAGGATTGCGTCGCCGTTTGCCTTCATTCGCAAGACCGAGACCAACTCAGCCTTCTCCAGATACTCCAGGTATTTGGGCAGTTCGTCACGGTCCAGTTCCAGATCCCTGGCCAGGTCTGAGTAATTGATTTTGACAGGGACGCTCTTGGAGATGTAGTACATGAATTTCTTGAGCTTCTGCGTGGCGGCAATGGTCATCTTGGCGTACTTGGGAATATCGACCTCGACGGTGGTATTGATGACCTGGCGCAGGCGGGTCTCAAATTCGGGATCCAACGAGAACGGATAGCAGCCTTTCTTCATATATTCATCGAAATATTTGAGCGGACGCTCTGGGCCGTAAGGAAAATCGACATTTCCTCTCAGAACTTCCTCCAGGGTGGCATTCTTCAAGGACCAGCCATTGCGAAGATTCAAGTATTCGCGGAAGGACCAGACCGGAAGATGGTATTCGATGACGCGGCGGCTCAGGTCTGCACCTCTTTCTTTCAGATCCAGCATGGAACTGCCGGAATAGACGACGTGCAGCAGTGGCAGGCTGTCATAGATATTCTTGATCTCCCTGCTCCAATCCTGGTATTTATGAATCTCATCGATATACAAGTATTTGCCCCCGTGGGCAAAGAAAGCCTTCGCTGTTTCCAGCAACGTATGTGCGCTGAAATAAATATCATCGGCAACGACATAAAGGGACTCATCCTTGATCCCTTGCTGCTTGATATGTTGCAGAATGAGGGTGGACTTTCCCACACCTTTCTGACCCAGGATGCCCAGGATTCGGACGTCCCAGTTGATGGTATTATGCTGCTCCCGGAAGAAGTTCATAGGGGTGAGTTCCAGAAGCTGATAGAATTGGTCGTAAAGGGCTCGCATAGTATTTGCAGTATTGTTCCGGCACAAATATAATAAAACTGCGGGAAAGTTCCCGCAATTTTAACAAAAAGTTGCGGAGATATTCCCGCACCCAAGCGAGATTTCGGCCTGACGTATGAAAGTATTCTTCCCGCCGGATGTCATAGACAAGTTTCTGAACCTTGTTAAACCCGCTACGAAAAAGGACAGTCTCGGGTGAGCAGTAAACCGTTAAGATTGAGCACAATCATGGATTTCCCCTGGTACAGATGTACTAGGGGACAATGAGGAAATGGCTGATTCACAGGAGGTTGATGCTCAGAGATCAGACTAAGAATTGAAGTACCTTTCCAGAAGATCTTCCTTATCCTCTTTCGAAAGAGGTCTCTTTATGGCACCCAGAACGGCCTCATACTCTTTGCTTTTCTTCGTAAAGACACGCCTCCTTTCCTGGCCGTCGATCGTTGCGTATAGGTGGATATTCCCGGAATCGCTCATTTCGAACCGGACCGGATTGGAAGCGACGCTGGCCGGAGCAAAGACATCTGGAGACAATTCGCGGAGCCGTGACTCGATTATGTCGATGAAGAGAGGGGCGACACCGTTCGCGGAAGCCAGGGGCCGAAAGTCCTTG